>NZ_JBFUHY010000091.1:0-17893 GCF_056402155.1 Pseudomonas sp. P4_C1 | reverse complement strand
CCGCGAGGGTGATCTTCTTCGTGCGCAGGTTTTCATAATCACCCGCGAGGAAAACCCTTGCGCCCTCCTCGGTCCGGGTCTTTATGCTTTTCGTTTGGCTAGGCGATAACGCGTTGACATAAACCTCGAGCGAGACATCCGAAGCAGGAGGCCGAAAATTGAATGTCGCGATCTCCTGATCGTGGTGACTACGAATCACAATCGGCCCAAGCGCAAACCCCGCGCCGGCATTTTCGGGGGTGACTTTGAAGATTTCCTTCGACAGCTTTAATAGTTGGGCTTGAACGGGATCCGTATCGCCGTCGTAGGATTGAGCTCTGAGCATGACGTAGACGTCATCGATCAGCAGATGAGACTCATGAACGAATGTTTGGCGGCGTGTTGCTTGCTTGTAGTACTGCAGCAACTTTTCCCTGGGTGAGGCCATTTTCGCCGACACCAGCATCGACACATCTGAATTCTTATAGTTCTTAACCGCCGAGATCCGACGCGCCCGCTCCTGCAAGGCCGCATCAAATCGCTCCTGCGTCACGCCCTCCCCCAAGATCAAGACCTCAACGCTTGAGTGATCAGCTCCCAATCCGTAGTACAGCTTCACATCCCCGCCACCACTCCAGTTGGCGGGCAGATCGATCAGGCCTCGGCCCAGCGCCCAGGTGCGCATGTTGCTGGTCAATTCGTGCACGGTTTGTTTCTCCTGTTCGGTGGGCTGTTTGAAGGCGGTGCACCCGGCGACCGCCCCCAACAGCAGGCCTGTAAAAAAAGCGGTCAACCGGCGCATAGCGGCCTCTTGGCTTTCGCTGCGATTTTGATGAGGGAGTAAAGAGTGAATTGCTGGGTTAACGGATTGGCGTACGACGCTTCATGATCGAAGCCGGGCGCCTGGACTTGCTGGCGGATCGAATCCTTGCGTGCCTGCCTGACCGGCGCACGACCAGAACTCACCGGAACGGTGCCGTCGCCCGCGCCGTCCTGCATGCGGCAGTGCAGCTCCCAATAGCTGGTCTGCACGGTTCTGACCGGCGCGTCGGGATCACCGCGCAGTGGTGGCACGGCCTCGGCTTGCCCGCCGACGTACAACGGGCTGCGTCCGTCGTCGCGCACTTCATGCATCTGCAGGCTGGACACCGTGAAGGCATCGGGGCTTGAGGCATGGGGGCCATTGAGACGAGACCCGCGTCGCATTTCCCAGGTGATGGATTCGAAGCTGGGGTGTTTGTCGTCGTTGCCGTAGTAGACGTAGGTTTGCGGGTGGTATGACCCAGCGATGTCCTGGTGAAACTCCTTTGCGCTCCGGATGTTGTCCGCAAAAATTTCCCAAGTGATTGCCTTGCCATCCTTCGGCGCCAACCACTCTTCGCGCAGCAATCCCCACCAACGGTCACGCCGCAGATAAATCTCTTCGTATGGGTCTTTTTCCGGCTGGCGCGGCATGGCCGGCCCGCCTCGCTCGTCGATCAGCCGCAGCCAACCCGGGGCGTAATCCTGGGTGGGCAGCAATTGCAAGGCACCGGGCGCCTGCGCAAACACAGCGGTGACCTCCTGGCCGGTCGGGCCAATCACCGCACCGGCAATGGGGTCCTCGTCGCTCATGCCGACTTTGCAGCGGCGGTAAGCGACCGGCGCGCCGATGGCAGGCATCACCCCATGGACCACACCGGCGATCTTGTCGGCCATGCCCGGCAGTTGCGCGCATCGCCTCGCCACCAGCCCACCCATGGAATGCGTCACCAGAATCACCTGCCGGCAATTGCGACCGTACTGGTGCATCAGCTCATCGATGCGCTTGGCCAGCCTGGACGCGGCCTGTTCGTTGGAGTCCAGCCAGTTGTAACCACAGGCATGCACCGGCATGCGGTAGCCGCCACGCGCCACCAACTCGTCCGAAAGTATCGACGGCAACTGGCTGGCGAGGTTGGCGCCCAATCCCGGCATGGCGATGGGGATTTCAGGTTTTAACCGGGTGATGTGCGTAGGCCCAGGCTCGACGGCGACGGTGTGCAAATGCTCCGGCCGGATGTCGAATTGCGGCCATTGGTGGGGCAGGAATTGGCTGTTCAGGGTGTCTTCCAGCCAAAGCAGAAAAGCATGATAACTGGTTTCGCTGACTTCGCCCCAGCCACGTTCTTCGTAGCGTTTGGTCAGGGCCGAGAGGGTCTTTTTTCTGTCCAATCCTGGCAGAGCGATTACCGAGCCGGCTGGGCGTTTAGGTACCGCGCCTTTGTTATCAACAGCAGTCCTTAGCGGGTGCAGCTTTTTTTGTCTAACACCCGCTGACTTTCTAATCCAGTTTGTAGCCAGCCACATATTCTTACCGAGAAATCCAGCATCCAACCTCCAGACAGGGACGCCCTCAACCTCCAGATTTTCAGTCTTACTCTTCAAATTCGACCCCATGATCCCCGGCACAAAAATCACCGGCAGCACCCCATCCGGCGGCAATATGCAGTGCACCGGGTCGGTGATATGGCTGGGCGTGAGGGTCCAGGTATGCACCGGGTTACCGCGCGCGTTGTAGGTCATGGGCGCAATACGCGGCGCCGTCGGGTTGTTGGTCATGCGGGGTCTCCGTGTTCAAGCCATTCCAGTACAAGCCCTTCCAGCGTCATGCCCTGTTGCAGGGTGACGAAGCCATCACCATCGGTACGGCCTTCGAAACGTGCGCCGTYTTTGCGCACCAGGGCGTAGGCACGGTTGCGGATGGGTTGACCGTCCGGGAAAAAGGTTTGGAAGCGTTCGTTGAACGAGGTGGTGGGCCAGCTATTGAATTGCGCGGAGGCATGGCTTGGGTCAATGAAGTACTTGTTCGCAGCCTTCACCGTGAAATTGCCGGGCATGCCCAACTCGATATTGCCGCCCTGCATCTTGATATAAGCCCCACCGCACAACAGGGTGATGTGCTTGTCTGCCGCCACCAGCACATGTTGCTGGCTGGCGCTGATTTCCACGCTCTGGTCGGCCTGCACATGGATGCTGTTGTGCTGGGCCTGCAACAGCAGCTGGCCGTTATGGGCGATATGGCGCATGTCGCCACCCTGGGCAAACAGTCCGAGTTCATCGCCTGCATTGATCACCACTTTCCTGCCGGCGGTGAGTTGCTGATTTTGTTGCGCCACGCTATCGATGTGCTCGCCTGCACCCATGGCAATACTGCGGGACGTCGCAGCAGCGATGCCGGCAGGCCCACTTAACGCGATGATGGGTTGCATGCCATTGCCGGAGCCATTGGCCTGATTATTGGCACCATGGCCCAACGCATTCACGGCATCAGTCAGGGACTGTTGCGGCTGCGAATCCTGGGCAATTCCTTGGGCATTTTCGGCAGATGCTCCCAGCTGTTTGGCCAATGTCAGGGCTGCTTGCAACACCTCGATCACCTGCTGGCGTTCCAGTTGACCCGCACCGGCCTTCAGTTGAGCTTCAGCGGTCAGCAATAAACCTTTTGCTGCGCGCAATGCGCCGTGACCATCCGTACGCAACTCAAAACCTTCCCCTCTAGGTTTACCGCCACCATAGTGGCGTGGATGAGTGAGGTAACCCAGATGCAGCGCGCTATGTTCGTGATCACTCATTAGCGCCGCGCTGATTTGCGCAGTGGTGTCGTCAATGCGCAACTCGTTGGCTCGTGTACCCTTGAACTCGCGACTTTTGGTCGTCGCTACGGCGTTGAGCTTAGGCAGTTCATAGGGCGGCAGATTGGTCTCGCGGTAGGTGCGGCCCGTGGCGATAGGCTGATCCGGATCGCCATCCAGGAAGCTGATGATCAGTTCCTGATTGACCCGAGGCACGGCCATGGCGCCCCAGGTCGCCCCGGCCCAGCCCTGAGCCACACGAATCCAGCACGAACTCTGRTCGTTGTTYTTGTCCGMRCGRTCCCACGGGAACTGCACCTTGACCCGGCCCCATTCATCGCAATAAATCTCTTCCCCTGGCGGGCCGACTACCGTGGCGATMTGCGGGCCGTCGATGCAGGGTTTGTCACGCAATGGGGCTTTCCAATCCGAGGTCCAGCGAATGGCTGTGGCCTGCATCTCGTAGGACGTGCCGCTGCCGCTGCCGAACGCTTCTTCCTCCAGGCTGCTGTGTTGTTTGCCTGCGTGGGTGATGGCGATGGTGCGCCAGCGGTCGTTGAAGTCTTCGCGCGGATGCTCGTTGAGGTCGAACGCCAACCCCGGTTGCAGGCGCGCATCGTCACCTGCCAGATGCGCCAGCTTGGCGTCGTTGCGTAGCGCCGCCAGGCGCGTCTTGGTGAAGGGCTTGCCGGCAATATCGCGCTTGTAGCGGCCGGGATAATCGTAGCGTTCGTAATCCTTGTGCTGGTTGTTCAGGTCCTGGTCGCCGGTGGCGGTGTGCTGCTGGTTGTAGTACGGATGRGTGAAGGTGTAGTCGCGCTGTACCTGGCGTGCGGTGCGCACTTGTTCGGTGTAGTGGAAGCGGKTCAACGCCGGTTCCATGGARTCGCCRCCMCCCATGGGCTGGTAGAGCACCGGGCAATCGGTGTGGGTGCCAATGGTGCCGAGGCCACCGACGCGGTCGGTGAGGACGAGGGTGTGGCCGTCGGCGCGGTGTTCGAAGGTGTAGAGCAGGCCTTCTTCGGCGGCGAGGCGGGCGATGAAATCGAGGTCGGTTTCACCGGCCTGCACGCAGTATTCACGGGGTTGGTGTTCGAAGCAGATTTCAGTGCGGATGTCGGTGAGTTTTTGCTCGGTGAGCACGCTGGTGATGATGTCGGGCACGGTCTGGCCCTGGAAAATCCGCCAGTTGGAACGCAGGTTGAAACGCGCCAGGGTCGGTTCGACCACGGCGGTGTAGCGGGTGCGGCGAAAGCCGGTGTCACCCTGGCTGAACAGGCTGACCAAACCGTGGACGTAGCGCACCGGCGTCTCGCCACGCCATAGGGTGAACAGCCCCGCCAGATCGAGCACCCGATTGAAGTCGATAGCGGCATTGTGGCTGGCCAGTTCCAGTTCGAGTTTGAACGGCCGGGACAGACCTTCTTCGAGGGTGAACGAGACCACCTCGAAGGCATCGCCTTCCAAGGGCTCGAAGGTGAAACGCAGGTCGCTTTGGCGGGGCATGGGGCTTCCTTGTCGAGAGTGTGAATGTCAGTCGATCAACCAGCTGCTATCACCGTTTTCCAATTTTCCATCGTGATCGGTGGTATCGCCGACACGGGCTACTGGCTGTCCGTTGACGGTCATCGAGGGCGAGCCGCTGGTGATGACGGCGCCGCATCCAAGGGTGTCGCCGACACGGGCGACGGCGCGGCCGTTTACGGTCACGTTGCGCGTACCACTGTCGACGGTGGTGGGGCCACACAAAGGGCAATCATGGTCGTGTCCGACCAGAACGACGGCTGGCATAGAGCCTCCTGATAAGTATTGAGTCAGTGAAGGCTCCGCCGCTGCACGCACCGCAGCGACGGAACGGGGCCCGCTCTTAGCCGGCTTCTGCCGGTTTACGCCAGTCATCCGAGGCTTCGGTGCCGGACACTTTGTGGGTCCAGCTGACCTTGCGATAAGACAGGCTGGTCTTGATCAGTTGGGTGTAGTTTTCGTTTTCGCTGTCCTGGGCGTGGGGCAGTACGGTGTGGATCCCGACGACGGTGGCGTCTTCCAGCTTGGTGGTGAAGAAGTGCTCCTGCTTGCCGTCGCCCGAGGTGCGGAACCACCTGACCTCGACGGTCGGCAGCATTTCGCCGGTGGCCAAGGCTTGATAGAGCATCGGTGAGGCTTTGTTCAGTGCGCTGGTGAAGGTCAGTGGTTTATGCACGCGCTGGCCCGCGGGCTGGCCGCTTTGTGGGTCGGTGGGCGCGGCGATTTGGTGGTCGACTTCCTGGGCGAGGATTTCGTCTTCGTGGCCTTCCACATAAACGTTGCCCACCGAGTCAGCAGTGAACGCGCCCTTGGTGATGTGGCCCTGGGTTTTGCCGTGGATGCTGATGTACGCAGGTGTTGGCATGACAAGCTCCTTGTCGCGATCAAGTGAACGGCCCCTGGGGGCCGCAGGTTATGGCCGACACGGCCATGGCTTTGCAGGCGCTCGGGATGAGCGCGCTGAAAATCGGTTACAGGTGCAGCACCCGCTCCAGCGACTCCAGCACTTGCTGGGTGATGGCGTTCAGGCGGATCGAGTAGATCGTGTAGGCGACCGTCAGCACGACGGCGGCCATGGCCCACGGCGTCCACAACGGCCAGGCGCGTTTGATCCGGTAGTTGCGCGGGGCGACGTTTTTCAGCGGGTCGGTCAGGCGCTTGGGTGTCTCGCCGCGCAGGGGGCGCAACAGGCCGTGCAGTTGGGTGATGATCTTCTGTATTTCGTCATCGCCCTTGATATGGGCGCCGTATTTGCCTTTGAGACCGGAGATCAGGCACTGGTACATGAACTCCAGCACATGCTGGTACCTGGCCGCTTCGGGGATCATGTTGTTCATCACGGTGAAGAATTTTTCGCCGCCCCAGGTTTCTTGATGAAACTTGCTTAGCAGCGAGCGTGCGCTCCATGTGGAAGACTTGCCCCAGGAAGTGCTCATGGCCACTTCGTCGAGCAACAGGCACAGGCTGTAGGAGTAGGCCTTGAGCATGCCGGCGTCGTAGTCGAGCTGGCTGACTTCTTCCATGATCGTGGTGATCTGGTTGCTGACGCTCAGGTACAGCGCAGGTACGTCGTCGTGCTGGTCCAGACGCCGCAGGCGGATGACCAGGCCGATCAGCGGCGTGGCGGCATCGCACAGCGGGTTCCAGGCCAGGCCGCGCATGTCGAATTCAGGGTCGGCCAAGTGTGTTTGGCCGCTGGCAGTGATCGTTTCGCCGTCAAAGTCGATGGCGCCGGAGATCTCCTCGTGACGCCATGAGTCGGGTGTCGTTTTAATCATCTTTTTCACTCCTGATCGCCCAGAACTGCAATTCCAGCTTCGGGAATTCACCGGCAATATGGAAACCAAACCCGCTGCCACTGCTCAGGCTTTGCCAGGCGGGGTGATGGCGGTCGAGTTCGAAGTAGCTGAAACCTGCATGGAACGGCAGGTGCCGCGGCGCCACCGGCAGCGGCCGCAGTGGAATACCCGGCAGTTGCAGGCTGRCCAGTTGCTCCAGCCCTTCGGTGGAGGTGATCTTGATCTGCTTGGGCAGTTGCTGACGCAGGGTTTCCGCGGGCAGTTCGGCGCGCACGGCGAGGATGAATTCAGCGTTGTCCAGCAGGCGTTTGTCGTTCAATGCGGCGCTGCGCACGCCGTACCGCTGCTCGACAATCGGCAACGACACCGCACGCGGTTGCAGCACCGTGCCCAAGGCGCGGCGCAAGGTGTGCTCCAGAATCTGGAACGACTCGCGCAGGTTGTCGTGCTGGTAGGCCGGGTATTCCTGGGGTAGGTGGCCTTCATCGGTAAAAGTCACCAGTTCGCCGCAGGCCTGGGCCAGGGCGATGTACAGCTGTTCCGGGTGGACTTGGCGCTGGTGCGCCAGGTGTTGGAACAGCGGGAACAAGCGGTTGAGGGTTTGCAGCAGGTTGAAGTCGGTGACATCTGCCACCCCCGACTGCCCCGGTGAACCGATACGCTGGGCCAGGTTTTTGGCCCGCTCGCGCATCAGCCCGGCCACCTCACCGAGGTAGCGGTGCAGCGCCGGCACCGCTTGCAGGGACAGGCTGGTGGGATAGAAATGCTCGTCCATTACCAGGCTGCCGTCCGGGCGCTTGTCTTTGATCCTGCCCAAGGCGATGCCAGTGAAGGCACTGCGGTCGCTGCGTTCGAGCATCAATTGCAGGTTGGGCACGGCAACGTCCATGCCGACCTGATCGCCGTCATCACTGTGGGTGTCGCGGATTTCCTCGCGGCGGGCGATGTAGCGGCTGTTGCTGTACTGGTCGGGCCAGCGCACTTCGAGGGCGCCGTTGGAGCGCAGCGGCAGGGCCAGATAGACAATCTGATTGACCGCGCTGCTGTCGGCGATTTCCAGCGGGGCGGGCGGCGCCAGATCGTGGGGGATATCGAAGACGCTGCCGTCGGGCATGATTCCGCGTGCCTGGGTAATAGCGACTTTGCCGAAGTTCAGGTATTCGCTGTTCAGGGTCAGCTCGCTGAAGCCATAGAGCGCGTCGTTCAGGCTGTGCAGGCGCTGGTGCACTGCGGCTTCGGCGGCGCGGGCCTGTTGCTGGAAGTGCTGGGGTTTGACGAACAAACCTTCATGCCAGATGACGGCGTTGCGTGAACTCATCGGTAATTACTCGGGGCAAAAGCGGCTGAAAAGGGCGTCATCGGGTTTCTCCTTTGAGGCTGACCTGGGCTGCATCCAACTGCACCAGCACGGCGTATTGGCGGCCCTTGGGTTCGACGCGCAGGCGATGTTTCCACTGGCTGACATCGGCGCTGTGGTAGTTGGCGATCACCGCGATAAACCGGGTGTCCTCATCCAGGGCACGCAGGTCGACGAACTTGAATTGGCCGGGGTTAAGCAGGTAGTCGTCGGCACGGATATAGGTGCTGCCCAGGGTCTTTTTCAGGTCGTCGGCCAGGGCCTGGGGGCTGGCGTTGACCAGCAGCGAATCGTCGGTCAATTCCAAGACTTTGAAGGCGATCGGCGTGGCGACGTGCTGCAGCGCCGGGTTGCCCCAAGGCGTCGTCAGGCTCACGCCTTGGGCGTCGTAATGGCCTAACAGCGCGTCTTCGATAGGCGACATTGGCACCACGGGTTCTGGCTCCAAGGTCAGCGGCGACTGGGCCGGTACATTTTCATAGAGGTGATTGAGCAGGGTTTGCACCTTGTCCGTCAGTGCTTGCGGGCTGGTCGCTTGAACGTTGAGGGTGTAGGGCGAGCGGCTCGCGTCTTCATCCAGAACAGTGCCGGTGCTGATCAGACGCGGGTTGACGTCGTCGCTGGCGTGCAGGCTCAGGGAGTAGTGGCTGGGCTGGTTGTCGGGGCCGCCGACTGGGATCGACGGAGTCCAGATTACCTGGCCGATTTTGCCGAGCATGGTGCAGCCGCCGAGTGCCAGGCAGGCCAGCAACAAGGTGCCCAGGCGCAGGTTGCTGTATAAGCTGGCGGGACTCTTGGGTGCGGTCGCGCAAATGTCAGCAAAAGGATTTAGTGGCGGCATTTCACTCATCGCTCGCAGCGGGTCGCCTTGCTCCGCTAAATCCACGGGCTGGCAAAGGCGCTCGAATTCCGCGCAAGCAGCAGGTTGCGGATCGGGCAGGGGAAGACTCGGCAGATCCTCCAGGTGCCAGGCTTGCATGCCTTCCGGCTGGCCGGTGAACAGTTCATCAAGCGAACGCTGGCCTGGCGCGTGCTCCCCCAGCTGCACCGCGACCCGATACGCACCAATCTGCAACAGGTCGCCATCATTGAGGCTCACCGCAACGTTGCGACCCAACGGCAAATCATGGCCATTGGCGTAGGTGCTGCCACTGCGGTCGATCACGCAGAAGCGCCCCTCGACGACGCGAATATCGCAGTGGTTGGGCTGCACGCTGTTGTGGCGATCCTCCAGGCGCCAGTCCGCCGCGGCGCTGCCGATGCTGCCGCCCTGTGGGCCAAACCGGTGAAGGGGCAAATACCCGTGCAACAACTGCGCAGGATTGCTGATAACCAAAGTCAGCTTCATGCGCGCCCCCGAATCCGAACCACGGAGGGATGACGTTGTTGCTGGTGTTCGATAAAACTGGTCCAGCCCAGGTGGCTCCCGCTGTCACGGAGCAGGTTGAAAGGCGGTACATCCTCCTCGCGCAGCCCCAATTCCAGGTCGTAGGCGGTGACGTCGCGCAGCAAAAAATCCATCAATTGGCGCAACCGTCCAAACTGCTCGCCGCTGGGTAGAAACTCCCGAAAGCGCGCCTGGGTCAGGTTGGGAATGACGAGGGTGAACTTGCTGGCGCGTGTCTTGCTGCGGTCACCCACTACAAAGTCGCTGCCCAAAGTGCCGTTGACCTTGCCCAGCGCCATGCGCTGACGCTGCGGCAAACTCACCGAACGCGCCTCGAATTCACGGATGTTTACGCCGTGCAGGTCGAAGCAATGTTCGACGATGCCGGACACCACTGAGGGCGAGCGGCTACGACTGGCGATCAAGCCTGCAAAGCTCAGCAGCCGACCCCATGGCAGAGGTGTCGCACCGCGCAGGTCGTTGTCATTCAGGCCGATCAGGGAAAACACGTAGCGTGAAAACCGGTCGCTGCCCTCGGCCTGAAAACGGATGTAATAGCGGTACTTGCGCCAGCTGTGATGCAGCAGGGTCAGCAAGCGATGATTGAAAAAGTCCATGAACGCCGGTCGAATACCGCGCTCCTGAGCCTGTTCGTAAGCCAGGCGATCCAGGTAATAACCGGGCAGCGGCGAGTCGGTGCCGTGCAGGCCAAAGAAGCTGGTCTGCAAGCGATAGCGCACCTCTGCGCGATCCTCCTCAAGGCGTACCGCCTCGACCACGTCGGAGGCCGGAAAACCCAGCCCCGCATGGCTTTGCAGGCGCACACGCCGGCGCGCCGCCGCACTCAAGGGTTGCGCCTCCAGGTCATCGCCATGCAAGGCGTGCAGATGCTCCAGCAGACGGTGAAACGAATAGTTCCGCGCGTCGGCCAGCAGTACATCAGCTAGATCACGGGTTGTCTGCCGGTCAACAGTGGCCATTCATAACGCTCGTTGTTGGTGGTATTGATCACTTCCAGGCGATGGAAGGAATTGATGCTCGCGTACAGGGCGAAAAAGTGCGAAAGCACGCTGGCGAACAGGTACAGCTCGCCCTCGCAGAGAAAAGCGTTTTGGTCCAGTTGCAAGCGGGTCTGCAAGCCGCGCACCGGCTGGCCTTTCATGAGCCAGTCGATGGGGGTTGTCACGGCCTCGTGGATGCCGTTGAGGCGTTTGCGCGTGGCGCGGGCCTGTTGCAGGTCGTGCAAAGCGGCGAAGTCATAGGCGCGGATCACCGCCTTGAGCGGCTCGGCCGACAGCAACGACAGGTAGTTCAGCGACAGGTTGGAAATCAGCGTCCAGTGCAGGCTGCTGTCCAGCACTGGCCGGTAGCTTCGAGTCGGTGCGATCAGGTTGGTGTAGGTGGCAAACGACGGCGTGACCTCGGTGGACAGCGACACATCCCCCACACCCAGCAGCTGCGGCAGGTCGCGATTGGTGCAGGTCAGTTCGATGGACGCCGCTTCATGCTCACCGATGTACAGGCTTTCATCACCACGCACGAAGGCGATGCGATGGCGCAAACCTTCACGCCCATGGGATTGCTCGATATGCGTGCGGAAGTACAGTGCCGTGCGGCCCCGCGCATGTTCGATCTCATGCTGGAACGATTCGAACGGGGTAAAACGTCGCAACGGATCGCCTTTGCGCTCCTTGTCGGCGGCGTCCCAGCCGGCCACCTTGTCGACGCTGAAAATCTCGTAAGCTTCGGGGCGGTTGCCGCTGGGGCTGATACGCCGCTCCACGCTGCGCCCGTACAGCGCAATCGGGTTGGCGTCGTGGCGGAACAGGTTGACTGCCGGCGCGCAATACAGGTGCAAGTCACTGGTGCGCAGGCGGATATCAGGCGGCATGGGCCGGGCGAACTGAAACTCGAAACGCAGAGTCGTGGCGCTGACATCCGGCCAAATGTGGGCCAGATGGGTCAGGCTGAAAAAGTGGAAACGCTGCGGGAACACAAAGTACTCCTGCAGGATCCGGTAACCATCGAACACATTGCGCGGGTAGGGCAGCAGTGCCTCGTCGGTGGTGAAGCCGGGGAAACCGATATCTTTTGCAGACAGGCGATGGCTCTGGCCGTTGACCTGCAGCGTGATGCTGTCCAGATAATGGGCAAGCCACAGGTACAACGTCATGGCAGTGGCGTTATCCCCGCCCAGATGAAAATCCAGCTGATCGCAGGCCATGCTGGTCAGCGGCTGGTCCGTCAGCACCTTGAGGTCGATGCGCATCACCGAGGCCTCGCGGCTGTGAGCGTCGCTGACCTCCTGTAAGGCTAGCGGATACAGATTGACGTCGGTGCAGGTGCGAAACTGGCAGGAAATGCCATCTACCGGTTTGGCAAATAACGGTGTGCCCTTGGGAATCACCTGGCGCTGGCTGATCGCATCGGGCAGCGGTGCAAAGCGGATGATGGTCGCACTGGGCAGGGGCCGCAGGTAGTTAGGCCAGAGCATCTGCAACAGCGGATGAGTCAGCTCCGGCAAGTCGTCGTCGATCTTCATCCCCAGCTTGGCGGTGAGGAAGGCAAAGCCCTCCAGCAGTCGCTCCACGTCCGGGTCACCGGCCTGGTCGCCGAGAAATTGCGCCAGCTGCGGGTTGTCCTCGGCAAACTCGCGGCCGAGTTCTCGCAGGTAGCGCAACTCCTCGGCAAAGCGTTGTTTCAAGTCCATTGCATCCTCATCTCACGCGGGTGTAGCCGTCGCGGCCATGCATGGCCACCTCGATCAGCACCTGTTCTTCCTTGTGGTTGACCCGCACCTGGCAATCCAGGCGAAAGTTCAGCTCCAGCGGCAAATCCGGGTCGGGCTGATAACGCACGCCGGTGACCTTGATGCGCGGTTCAAACGCCTCCACCGAGCGCCGAATATCGGCGCTGATGGCCACCACCAGATCACTGCTGGCCTGGGTAACCCCATTGAAATCGCACAGGCCCAGTTCAGGGCTGCTTTGCGAGCAGCCCTGGCGTGAGTTGAGCACCTGTTCCAAGTGGCGTTTGATCGCCTCGACACGCTGGTGCACCTGCTCAACCGCGCTGCCTAGGCGGTAGCGCGGTGCGTCGGGTTCCAGGCGCTCGAACAGGCTTCCGGCCCCCACTTACTGGGTGTCCAGCCGACCGACCAGGGAGATCTCGAAGTTGGCGCCCATGTACTTGAAGTGCGGGCGCACCGCCAACGACACCTGGTACCAGCCTGGATCGCCCGCCACGTCCTGCACGACGATTTGCGCGGCGCGCAAGGGGCGACGGCTGCGCACATCGGACGACGGGTTTTCCTGATCGGCGATGTACTGTTTGAGCCAGGTGTTCAACTCACGTTCCAGGTCCTGGCGTTCCTTCCAACTGCCGATCTGCTCGCGTTGCAGCACCTTGATGTAGTGGGCCAGGCGATTGACGATAAACAGGTAGGGCAACTGGGTGCCGAGCTTGTAGTTGGTCTGGGCTTCCTGGCCTTCGCGGGTCTTGGGGAAGTTTTTCGGTTTTTGTATTGAGTTGGCGGAGAAGAACGCCGCGTTGTCGCTGTCCTTGCGCATGGTCAGGGGAATAAAACCGGCTTCGGCCAGCTCGAATTCCTTGCGATCGGAAATCAGCACTTCGGTAGGAATCTTCGCCTGCAATTGGCCGAGGGATTCGTACAGGTGCACCGGCAGATCGTCCACCGCGCCGCCGGACTGCGGGCCGATGATGTTCGGGCACCAGCGGTAGCGGGCGAAGCTGTCGGTGATGCGCGAGGCCATCAGGAACGCGGTGTTGCCCCACAAGTAATTGTCGTGGTTACCGTCGACGGTTTCGTTATAGCCGAAGCTGCGAATCGGGTTCTCCAAACTGTCGTACGGCGAACGCAGCAGGAAGCGCGGCAGCGTCGCTGCGATGTATTTGGAGTCTTCCATCTCGCGCAGGCTGCGCCATTTGGTATGGCCGGGCCCTTCAAAAATGTCGCTGACTTCCTTGACCGACGGCAGGTCCTGATAGCTCTTGAGGTTGAAGAACTCAGGACCGGCCGCCATCACGAAAGGGGCATGGGCCATGGCGCCCACGGAGGCGACGTAGCTCAACAGCTTCATGTCCGGGGACGACGGGCCGAAGGTGTAGTTGCCAATCATCGCCGCGATCGGCTCGCCACCGAACTGGCCGTAACCGGAGGTGTAGGCGTGCTTGTACAGGCCGCTACGGGTGATATCGCCGGCGTTGTCGAAGTCGTCCAGCAGCTCTTCTTTGGTGACATGCAGCACTTCCAGTTTGATGTTCTCGCGAAAATCCGTGCGATCCACCAGCAGCTTCAGGCCGCGCCATGCGGATTCAAGTTGCTGGAACTGCGGCTGATGCAGAATCACGTTCATCTGCTTGCTCAGGGCGCGGTCGATTTCGGCAATCATCTGGTCGACCCGGTGCTTGTTGACCGGCTGTTGGTGGTCACCGCTTTGCAGGATTTCGCTGATGAACGCAGCCATGCCTTGGCGGGCGACTGCGTAGCCTTCCTGGGAGGGGCGAATGGTGGTATTGGCCAGCAGTTGGTCGAGCAACGACGTTGGTTCGTCAGCCACCAATACTTGGGCGACGGCGCTTTCCATAGGCATGGGGAGTACTCCGTTGAGAAGGGCGTTCAAATCAGTGGTTGGGTGCGTCGAGCACTAGATTCAGCTCGCTGGCCAGGCGTTGGCGGGCGGTTTCATCGGTCAGCAGACTCTGCAGGTGTTTGCGAAAGGCCGGGRCGTTGCCCATGGGGCCTTTGAGTGCAACCAGCGCTTCGCGTAACTCCAGCAACTTGTTCAATTCAGGCACTTGGCGAGCGACGGCGTCGGGGCCGAAGTCATTGATGCTTTTGAATTGAAGTTGCACGTTCAAGTCGGTGTCGTGGTTGTTGTTCAGAACGGACGGAACGGCCATGTCCAGAGCAACTTCGGCTTTGGTCAGTACTTCATTGAAAGTGTCTTTGTCTATTTGAACGGATTGTCGATCTTCAAGGGCGGTTAGTTCGCCGTGGCCTTTGAAGTCACCCGTGATCAACAACTTTAGAGGTAACTCGACTTCAGCCTGTTGATCGCCCGTGGCCGGGACGTACTTGATGTTGACGCGTTCTTTTGGCGCGACAGATCCATGAGTTTTCGACATGGGAAAAATCCTTTTCGTAAGGTCGGCGTATTAGAGCCGGCTATTGCAAGGTTTGTCATGTAGTCCGATGTGGATGCGATTCGTAGGTTGTGGATGTAGGAAGCTGTACTTGCTTCAACTATTCCTACAGGTTATGTGGAAATATCTGATAGATGCCTCTTCCTATTCGGTTTTAGTGATGTGTTATTCGTCTTTTACTTGCCTATCCGTCGAACTCAGGTGATGCTCTTAGAGTTAATCGTTGAACTCGCAGGCTAAAAAGCGTTAGTTCGAAAACTTAAGAAGATTGTCCGGTTTGGATTTCGGCGAGGCATATCAGGAGGCGTTGATGCGCAACGGATGGCGAGGATGGAAATGGGGGCTCTGCCTGACGGCTATGGCCGTAATGGACGCGCAGGCGGCGACACAAGATTGCCCTTCCATCGTCTCCCCCTTGAAGCGCCTGGAGTGTTTTGATTTGGCCGCTGGTACACCCATCCATCACGCACCAGTGGCACCACGCGCGCTTGGCCGGGCACTGCCGATTGTCGATCTGGTCCAACGCAATGAAGCCAAGCGTCCACCCGAGGATCAGCGTTTCCTGCTGTCGTCGTTCCCAGAGCCGGACAACGACCAGCAACAACGCATGGTGATCTCAGCCCCGGCGTTGGGCGCGGTGCCGCCTCGGCCTTACCTGGCCATCAGTTGCGAATCGAAAATCTCCCGCTTGCAACTGGTGCTGGATGAGCCAGCCAAGCCCAACAGAATTCGCATCCAGCTGTTCAAGGATGAGCGCCCGGTGTTCGAGGCCTATCAGTGGCAGGTGCTGGACGATGCCGGCCTGGTGGTCGACGCCGGACGCGGGCTACAGGCTATTTCCCTATTGCGCAATATGGGTGGCGGCCAGCGCCTTCGACTCGAGAGCGACTATCCCAGGCTGCACGGCTTGGTGTTTGACGTCGAAGGCCTGGGCGAACTGATCGAGCAGGAGCGCCAAGTATGTCGCTGGTAATCGACGTGCCGGCGGACACCGTCAAGCTGCTGCTGACACCCATCGAGYCCGAGCAATCCGCCGGCCATTTTGATGTGGAGGATGAAACCTACCAGGCCATCGACCAGGAAATGGTCAAGCTCGGCGGCTTGCGCGAGAGCGATATCGACTGGCCGTATATCGACGAAGCCTCCCGTCAATACCTGGCGATCCAGTGCAAGCACTGGCGCATCGTCGCCCATCTGCATGTGGTCTGGCTGCGCACCCGGCAATGGGCACGTTGGGCCGATGCCTTGGGCTTGTTGGCCGGCATGGTTGAGCTGTATTGGGACAGTGCCTACCCCAAGCCTGGCCCCACCGGCTACCTGAACAAACGCAAGCAGGTACAGCGTCTGTTGAGCGACCTGGGGCAGATGTTGCCGACCCTGGAGCGCAGCAGTTTTGAACCGGCCTATCAAGCCGCGGCGGAACTGGCCCTGGCCAATCTGCAACGCTGTGCCGAAAGCGCCAAGCTCGACCCCGCGCCGCTGGATGCGTTGCAACGCCAGTTGGATAAATACAGCGAGCCAGTCGTCGCCATTGAGCCCACTCGTGCGGCCACCTCCGGCAGCGTTCTGGATTCAGCCTTTTTTTCCAGCCCCAAACCGCAAGCGCCGAGCAATGAGCGCGAACAACGCCGCGCCGTGTTGAACATGGCCGAGCAGATCAACCAGCAAGACCCTTATGACCCTACCGGCTACCAATTGCGACGCTTCGGCCTGTGGTCGCATCTGCGCACCGCGCCGCCCATCACCCGCGACCGTCGCACCGAATTGACCGCCGTGCCCAAGGACATCGTCGACGGCTACCAGGACGCGCTGAACCATAGCGCCCTGGACCCGAACCTGTTGCTGCGTATCGAAAAAAGCGTCTGCGCCTCGCCGTATTGGCTGCGCGGCAGTTACCTGGCCGCCCACGTCGCCTCGCGCCTGGCGATGGAGGAAGTGGCCGCAGCCATTCGTCAGACCTGTGAGCGTTTTGTCTGCCGTTTGCCGGCGCTACTGGAGTTGTGTTTCAGCGACGGCACGCCGTTCGTGGATGCGCAAACCCAGGCCTGGATCACCGGCGCCGATCAGGCGCAAACCACCAGCAGCCCGGTGCAGGAATACGCCGGCCTGCGCGACGAACTGGCCGCTCAACTGAACACTGAGGGCGTTGAGCGGGTGCTGCTGCGCCTGCAGGAGCTGCACGCCGCCCATGACGCCCCGCGCCAGCGCAGCTACGCCACGGTGATTGCCGCCGATCTGCTCGCATCCCGCGGTCTGTCATGGCTGGCGGATGACCTGTACGCCAGCGTTGCGCGGATGATGCGCGAATCCACAGCGCAGGGCTGGGAGCCGGAGCTGTACAAGAAGGTGGCAGCCGTTATCAATGAAACTGAGGACTAGCCGTCATGCCCCGCCAAAGCGACCTGCGTTTCACCTTCGAGCCCTTGAAAGGCGATCCCTTCGACGTGGTCTCGTTCACCCTCGAAGAAGGCCTGTCCCGGCCGTTCAAACTCGAACTGGAACTGGCCAGCCACAACGCCGCCATCGACTTCAATCGGGTGCTCGATCTGGCGGGGCTGTTTACCTTATGGCGTGGCGAGACGCCGGTGCGTTACGTCCACGGCCTGGTCAGCCTGTTCACCCAGGGTGACACCGGCTTTCGCCGCACCCGCTACACCGCCGTGGTCGAGCCGACCTTGGCCCGTTTCGACCTGCGCTCCAACTGGCGCATCTTCCAGGGCCAGACCGTGCCCGACATCATCATCAGCGTACTGGCCGAGCAGAAGCTGACTGACATCCGCACTGAAATCTGCTTCGAGCACCAACCCCGCGAATACTGCGTGCAGGCCGGTGAAACCGACCTCGATTTCATCGTCCGCCTCGCCGCCGAAGAAGGTCTGCTCTACACCTTCGAACACCGCGCCGACGGCCACACCCTCGTCCTTACCGACCGCGTCGGTGGCCTGGGCACCATTGGCACCCACACCGAATGTCCGGTGCTCTACCAGCCCATGGGTGGCGGCGACTCCATGGAACCGGCGTTGAACCGCTTCCACTACACCGAACAAGTGCGCACCGCACGCCAGGTACAGCGCGACTACACCTTCAC
>NZ_JBFUHY010000090.1:0-18689 GCF_056402155.1 Pseudomonas sp. P4_C1 | reverse complement strand
GACTTATCGCGAATTGCGGGCTTTGGGTGCGAGTAAAGAAGTCGCCCAGAAAGTGGCATGTAACACCCGTCGTTGGTGGGACAACAGTCGATGGGCCTTGAATTGGGTGCTTAATCTCGCGTGGTTTGATCGCTTGGGACTTCCACGTCTCTCCTGACCTCAATCCCTCGAACCGCCCGGTGCGGACCCGCATGCCGGGTGGTGTGGCAGGGGTACGGTCTATGAAGGCCGTCCCCTATGCCGATGTTTGTAGACTTTTTGTAGCCATTTGTAGCAACTACCTTCATTCCCTATCCGTTTACGGCTAGTCTGCGGACATCTGCAACGCCGCCACCCGCAATTCAAACAAGAGCCGGCCATGACTGATTTGTCTACATCCCCAGGTTCTGCACACGTTGCTGTCGCGACACTCGACGGGCGCTTCTTCCGCCCGCCGTTGCCCGACGGCCATGTGCTGCGTCCACGTTTGTGCGAGCGCCTGAGTGCCGGGCTCGGCGGCAGGTTATTGCTGGTCAGCGCACCTGCAGGGTTCGGCAAGAGTTCGTTGGCGGTGGAGTTTTGCCAGGGGTTGCCGGCGCACTGGCAAAGTCTCTGGCTGGGCTTGAGCCCGCGAGACAGTGACCCGGGGCGTTTTCTCGAACGACTGCTGGAAGGTCTCCAGGACTATTTCCCGCATCTGGGCAGGCAATCGCTCGGGCTGTTGAAAATGCGCCAGCGCCATCAGCCGTTCGCGTTCGAAGAATGGCTGGACGGCCTGCTTGACGAACTGGCCGTGCACTTGTCTACAGCGACGCCACTACTGCTGGTGCTGGATGATTACCATCTGGCCCAGGGGCCGGTGCTGGACCGCTGCCTGCAGTTTTTCCTCAATCATCTTCCCGATGGCTTGCTGGTGATGGTCACCAGTCGCCAACGTCCCGACTGGCACCTGGCGCGGCTGCGGCTGTCACGGCAACTACTTGAGTTGCATGAACAGGATCTGCGCCTGACCCACGACGAAGCCTTGAGCCTGCTCGACCGGCACAGCAGCTCCTTGCGCGGTGAGGCACTGGAAAACCTGATCCAGCGCAGCGAAGGCTGGGTCGCGGGGTTGCGCTTCTGGCTGCTGGCCGCCTCGGAGGCAGGCACCGATGGCGCGCTGCCGCAATCGTTGCACGGCGGGGAAGGGCTGATCCGCGATTATCTGCTCGAAGAAGTCATCGATTGCCTGCCTGCCGAGGTCCAGTCGTTCCTCTACGACACGGCACCCCAGGAACGTTTTTGCAGCGAACTGTGCGACGCCGTTCGCGACGCCCATGACAGTGGGGAGATCCTGCGCTTCCTGCTTGCCCACCAGGTGTTCCTGGTGCCACTGGACGAGCATGGCCATTGGTATCGTTACCACCACCTGTTTTCCGATCTGTTGCGCACACGGCCTGCTTCCCAGTCGATGGTGCCGGCCGCCAGTCTGCACCTGCGTGCCTGCCGCTGGTTCAATGCCCAGGGCCTGCTCGATGAGGCCGTGGAGCAGGCCTTGCGTGCCGGTCACCTGGACGTCGCGGCGAACCTGGTGCAGAACCTCTCCGAAGAGCAACTGCTGGCCGAGCAGAATGTCGGCATGTTGCTGCGCTGGAAAATGGACTTGCCTGACAGTTTGCTGATCAGCACGCCGCGACTGATTGTGCTCTATAGCTGGGCGCTGGGGATGGCGTGCCAGCTGGATGCCGCCGAGGAACTGGCCAGCCATTTGAGTCGCTTCCTGCCCGCTCCGTCGGCCACCGCCCAGAAGTCCATGCTGGCTCAATGGTTGGCATTGAGTGGCATCATTGCCCGTGGGCGCGGCAACCGCGAACTGACGCTGCGGTACTGCCGCGAAGCGTTGGAAAGTCTTCCGTGCAAGCGTTACGGCCAGCGCCTGATGTGCCTCTCGACCCTGTCCAACCTGGCCATTGCCGACGGTGATTTGTGGCGGGCGCGGGGGCTGAACCGCGAATCGCTGGAACTGGCGCAACGGGTCGGCAACCCCTTGTTCGAAGCGCTGGCGCACTACGACCGAGCCCGTGTCCTGCAAGCGCGCGGGGAAATCTGTCGGGCGCTGGAAGAGGTCCGTCAGGGGATGCAACGCCTGCAGAGCTTGTCTGCGCAGCGGCTGTATGCAGTTCGAGCCCGGCTGACCTTGTACGAAGGCTTTTTGCTGGCCCTGCGCATGCAACCGCAATTGGCGCGGGTGCGATTGCAGGCCGGTTTGAGCGAGGCGCGCGCCTGTCGTGACATCAGCGTGCTGATCGGCCACTGCGTGATTGCCAGGCTGGAAGGCAGCAGCGGCGAGTTCGCCAAAGCCTTTGCCGAACTGGCCGAAGCCGAACGGCTGATGCACATCTGGGACGTGCCACCGATCTACTACCTGGCCATGATCACCCTGGTCAAATGTGAGCTCTGGCTGGCCCAGGGGCGCACCGATCTGGCCGAAGCCTGGCTGGCGCGCCTGGGGCAGACCTATAACGGCGAAAACGGGGCCGCACCACCCGAGTTCCACCCGCAATTGCCGCTGCATATCGAATTGCAACAAGCCTTGCTCGACGTCATCCAGGGCCAACCGATGCTGGCCGAAGGGCGTTTGAATGCGCTGCTCGAACATGGTCAGCAAAGCGGTCGGCAGATGCTCAGTGCCATGGCGTTGACCCAGAAAGTGGCGTTATTGCTGGGCAGCGGACGGGAACCGGAAGCACGCAAGGCACTGGCTCAGGCGCTGGACGCCGCTGGCGGAGGAGTGTTGCAACCCTTTGAGGGGCTGCTGGCCGAGCACCCGGACTGGCTGCGTGGGCAGCTTCAAAACTGTCCGCCAACCCCCGTTTCCCTGAGCCTCAGTGAAAAACTGCCGGCATTGGCTGCCCGTCCCGGACTGGAGTCCTGCGCGGCCGCGGAGCAACTCAGCACCCGGGAAATGGCGGTCCTGCGATTGATCGCCCAAGGCTGTTCGAACCAGGAAATCAGCGATCAGCTGTTTATTTCCCTGCACACGGTCAAGACTCACGCCAGCCACATCAACAGCAAGCTTGGGGTCGAGCGGCGTACGCAGGCCGTGGCGCGGGCCAAGGAGCTGGGGGTGTTGGTGTAACGTACAGTGGATTTTCTATTGTGGGGGTGCTGGTATTAGTGGCTCTGTGTTGCAGGAGGGGAGTTGTGGTCAAAAAAACGGGCCAGGTTTGAAAACATTGGCCGCAATCAGCCCGGGAGCGCCCCACACTGTTCAATGCGGCTACTCTCGGTGCGACTCTCAATTCCTCCGTCTGGCCCGATGTATATATCTGTGTTTGGCCATTTCGGTTTGACCCGTATGCAGTGTGATTTACCTCCGTTGCTCCAGTAAAACTCCATAAAAAATTTCGCGTCAGGGAAGATATGACCGGGTCCTCCAGTCACTTCACCGGGGTAAAGTTCTCCCTTTGAGATCTCGTGCTGAACATTCAGGATGTAGCCTAGGCGCCCTTGGCCTTTTTCAGAAAAATAGAAGTTCACCTGAGGTGCGGCGAAGTACCAAAAGAGGATGGGAGCGAGCAATAGAATGACCAAGCCGCACCGTTTATTCCTGGAATTGGGCTTACTTACAGATATGGTCACGAATACCATCCCCCCAGCTTCTGCGTGGTAAACCCAAGACTTCATCCATCAGCATCTTCACAGTTATCCCGCCGTTCGGTTGAAGTCTGTAAAGTTTGATGCCAATGCTGATAGATACCCTGTCTCCGATGTCGTCCCACGCTCGCATCCCTTCGATGTCCGCCGACCGACGTGGACCCGGTCTTTTATCCCATTTTTGTATTTTACGGATGGAATCTGAGGCAATTTGTTCGACTCCAGCTCCATCCAAAAGGAGACCTTCGGAAAGTCCTCCCGCCATCCCTACGTACCCATAGTGCACGTTTGACCATATATCGTAGAAGTAGTCGAACATACCTTGCTTCTGCCAAGGCCCGCCAAACTGTAGGCCTATCGTGACCTTGTGATCCCAGGGTCTGTTCTGACCTACACGCTCTGCCCAAAGAGCCATAGCAGCCACCCTATTTCCTGATTCAAATGCTTTGAAGTTGGGTGGGGAAAGGCGTGCGAACCAAGGTAGTTTTCTGAACTTCTTTTGTTCAGCATCAGCGTCAAAATTGTTGAGGCTCTTCATCTTCATCACGGACGGATGAGTAATATTGCGGTTCATTTCCCCGGCAATGTAGCTCGCTACTTCTTCCATCATGTCAGGGTCGTTGCAAACGACAGGCCGTGTTTTCCTCTCAGCTAGTATCTGATCACTTTGTAGAGATTCTGTCGTCGATGGATGGTCAGAATGCCTTGTCGGATGAGCAACACCTTGAATGTGTCCGGAGCGTGTAGCGCGAGGCGAAGGTGCAGGAGCAATCAGTCGATTGGTACCTGGTGGGCAGCCGCAGTGAACTTCTGCACCGTCGAGTACAGTTGGAACCCCATGCCATTTCATGGCGGGTAGGCTGTCAACGATAACGCCGTCTTTTCCGCATTTCTTACATGCAGTGGTCTTGTCCCCGAGTCGTAGCACAGCACGCCCTCCATGCGTCGCACAGGGCAAGCTACTGATACACACGGCTCCTGTGGTGGTCAGGTCGCCGTGCAATCCTTGACCTAACCCGTTAGCTGTTCCTCTTCCCATGATTCAGCCCTTGTGTTGATTGCAGGGGCGAGCACGCTAGGCTAGGCGGTACGGGAGTTAAATCAGACGTTTCCTTCAATGATGTAGGTGGATTCTGCAATCAGGCAGGTGATAAGCGGCGGAAGGCATCGGCGATGTCGACGGGCTGTGCCAAAATAGGCCATCCATTTTTTCAGGAACACCCATGGACGCTGTCAAACCTGCGCTTATCCGCGACACCTTCCCCGTCGGCCCTTTGCAGTGCAACTGCACGATCATCGGCGATCCGGTAACGAAAAAGGCCATCGTCGTCGATCCGGGTGGCAATCATGAGCTGATCCTGGCGCGTCTCGATGCCTTGGGGCTGAAAGTGGTCAGCATCATTCACACCCACGCCCACCTCGATCATTTCCTGGCTTCCGGCCAACTCAAGGAGAAAACCGGCGCGACCCTGCATTTGCACAAGGAAGACCAGTTTCTGTGGGACAACCTGGAAATGCAGTGCCAGATGTTCGGCGTTCCTTATACTCCGGTGCCGTCCCCGGACCGCTGGCTGGCCGATGATGAAGAACTGGCCTGCGGTTGTGGCGTGGCGCTGCACACGCCAGGTCATACACCGGGCTCCATGAGCTTCTGGTTTTCCGAGGCCAAGCTGCTGATTGCCGGTGATACGCTGTTTCGTCGCGGCGTCGGCCGCACGGATTTGTGGGGGGGCGACCAGGCCACCATCGTGCGTTCGATAAAGCAGCGTTTGTACACCCTCGATGAAGAGGCGACAGTGGTGGCCGGGCATGGTCCGGACACCCGTCTGGGCGATGAAATGCGCGAAAACCCGTTTGTACGGGCCTGATTTGTAACGAGCGGAATTTTTACCCGTTAACATGATCCAACGCCCGCAAAGACTGATGCCTTGGTCCGTTGCACCACAGAATGCAAAAAAGTAGGAGCTTTACATGTTCACCACGCGTCGTTTGATTATTCTCGCTACGGCTGTGGCCGTTTTGTCCGGTTGTGCCTCGCCTAACCCGTACGGTGGTCAAGGCCAGGCTCAGGGCCAGGCGGATAACGGCTCCGAAGGCATGAGCAAGACCGCGAAATACGGTGGTCTCGGCGCTCTGGCCGGTGCATTGGCCGGTGCTGCGATCAACCACGATAACCGTGGCAAGGGCGCCCTGATCGGTGCAGCGGTGGTCGGTGCTTCTGCCGCAGGCTACGGCTACTACGCCGATCAGCAAGAGAAAAAGCTGCGCGCCAGCATGGCCAACACCGGTGTTGAAGTGCAGCGCCAGGGCGACCAGATCAAACTGATCATGCCAGGCAACATCACGTTCGCGACCGATTCGGCGAACATTGCCCCAAGTTTCTATCAACCGCTGAACAACCTGGCGGGCTCGCTGAAAGAGTTCAACCAGAACCAGATCGAGATCGTCGGCTATACCGACAGCACCGGCAGCCGCCAGCACAACATGGACCTGTCCCAGCGTCGTGCCCAGAGCGTGGCAACCTACCTGACCTCGCAAGGTGTCAGCGGTGCCAACCTGAGCGCTCGCGGCGCAGGTCCGGACAATCCGGTGGCCAGCAACAGCGACACCAACGGCAAGGCTCAGAATCGCCGCGTAGAGGTCAACCTCAAGGCGATTCCGGGTCAGCAGTATGGTGCCCAGCAGCAAGGTCAGGTTCAGCAGTACCCTTGATCGTCTGATTGAACCCCAGGCGTAAAAAAGCCCGCTCGATCCTTTACAGATCGGGCGGGCTTTTTTGTCGTCAGTTCTGGCCCCATCGCGAGCAAGCTCGCTCCCACAGGGGGCGATGTCGTACATAAAATCTGTATTCAATGCATAACCCTGTGGGAGCGGGCTTGCCCGCGAAGGGGCCGGTCTGGGCACCTGAGATACAGGATCAGAAACAAAAAAGCCCCCGGACAATCACCCGTCCGGGGGCTTTTTGCTAGGCGCGAAAGCTGCTTACTTCTTCAGGCCATAATGCTCATCGAGCATGCCCGGCGCGTTCGGGGCTTTCGGTGCGTAGTCGCGTGGCGGTTCCTGATTGCGCGGTGGTGTCAGGCGTTCCCGTGGAGCCTGCGCCGCATCGGCGTGCAGGGAGGCCAGCAGGCGTTGGCGAGTCTGTTCGTCCAGGGCCAGGCGATTTGCGCCCTCGGCGAGATGCTCCTGTACTTCCTGATAGCTCTGAGTCAGTTTCTTGACCAGTGTCGCGGTGCTGTTGAAGTGGGTCACCACCTCGTTCTGATAACTGTCGAAACGTTCCTGAATATCGTCCAGCTGACGCTGCGTGCGGCTGGGCGCGGCGTTCGGTGCAACGCGAGCGATCAGGAACCCAATGGCGACACCCACAACCAGGGCAAGAGTCGGTAACAACCAAACTAAGAGCGAGTGTTCCACGAGTCCTTCCTCTATAAACGGCTTTGCTTTACGTTAACGGCTCGAACCTGCGCTGTATACCGCGATTCACTCGCAATAGACAGCCACAGACAATTTGCTAGACGAGTCGACCTGATTCGAGGTCACGGAGTTCCTTCCTTGCTTATGCGTGAAACCCCTGTAGTGATTGACGGCCCGGTGGGTCAGCTTGAGGCTTTATATCTGGATAGCGAGCAGCCGCGCGGCCTTGCATTGATCTGCCATCCAAACCCGGTGCAGGGCGGCACCATGCTCAACAAAGTGGTCTCGACCCTACAGCGCACCGCGCGCGATGCCGGCTTGATCACCCTGCGCTTCAACTACCGTGGCGTCGGTGCCAGCGAAGGTACCCACGACATGGGCACCGGTGAAGTCGATGATGCCCAGGCTGTGGCCGAATGGTTTCGTGCCAGACACCCGCAATTGCCGCTGACCCTGTTCGGTTTCTCCTTCGGTGGATTTGTTGCAGCAAGTCTCGGCGGACGCCTTGAGGCCAAGGGCGAGCAGATCAAACACCTGTTCATGGTCGCGCCGGCGGTCATGCGCCTGGGCGATCAGGACCAGCTGCCGGAACAGGGCGAACTGACCCTGATCCAGCCGGAAACCGACGAAGTGATCGATCCGCAGCTGGTTTACGAGTGGTCCGACAAGCTCGAACGCCCCCATGAGCTGCTGAAAGTGGCAGAATGCGGACACTTTTTTCATGGCAAGCTGACCGATCTCAAGGATCTGATCCTGCCGCGTCTCTCGAATTGATTGCAGTCTGACAAGCGATTACCCATGACGACCCGTACCCGCATCCTTACCGGCATCACCACCACCGGCACGCCGCACCTGGGCAACTACGCTGGCGCCATCCGCCCGGCGATCGTCGCCAGCCGTGACAGCAATGCCGATTCGTTCTACTTCCTGGCCGACTATCACGCCCTGATCAAGTGTGATGACCCGCAGCGCATCCAGCGCTCGCGCCTGGAAATCGCCGCGACCTGGCTGGCCGGTGGGCTGGATGTCGACCGCGTGACCTTCTACCGCCAGTCCGACATCCCGGAAATCCCCGAACTGACCTGGTTGCTGACCTGCGTTGCCGCCAAGGGCCTGCTCAACCGCGCCCACGCCTACAAGGCTTCGGTGGACAAGAACGTCGAGACCGGCGAAGACCCGGATGCCGGCATCACCATGGGCCTGTACAGCTACCCGGTGCTGATGGCCGCGGACATCCTGATGTTCAACGCACACAAGGTGCCGGTCGGTCGTGACCAGATCCAGCACGTGGAAATGGCGCGGGACATCGGTCAGCGCTTCAACCACCTGTTTGGCCAGGGCAAGGAATTCTTCACCATGCCCGAGGCGTTGATCGAAGAGAGCGTCGCCACGTTGCCGGGCCTGGATGGCCGCAAGATGTCGAAGAGCTACGACAACACCATTCCACTGTTCAGCAGCGCCAAAGAGATGAAGGACGCGATTTCGCGGATCGTCACCGACTCCCGCGCGCCGGGCGAAGCCAAGGATCCGGACAACTCGCACCTGTTCACCCTGTTCCAGGCATTCGCCACCCCGTCGCAGGCCGACGAGTTCCGCAGCGAGCTGTTGCAGGGTCTGGGTTGGGGCGAGGCGAAGAGTCGTCTGTTCCAGCTACTGGACAACGAATTGGGCGAGTCCCGCGAGCGTTATAACCTGTTGATCGAGCGCCCGGGGGATCTGGAAGACATCCTGCAACACGGCGCGAAAAAGGCCCGTTCGGTAGCGACACCGTTCCTCAACGAACTGCGTGAAGCGGTGGGCCTGCGCTCCTTCGTTGCCCAGWCTCAAGTGGCGGCGACCACCAAGAAGAAAGTCGCGAAAGCTGCACGTTTTGTCAGCTTCCGCGAAGACGACGGCAGTTTCCGCTTCCGTCTGCTGGCGGCCGATAGCGAACAACTGCTGCTGTCGCGCAACTTCGCCGACGGCAAGACCGCAGGGCAGGTGACCAAGCAACTGCAAGCGGGCCAGCCTCTGGACGTGCGCAGCGAGGCGCTGAGCTTCAGTGTATGGCTGGAAGGCGAGTGCGTTGCCGACAGCCCGGCCTTCGCCGACAGCGCCGCGCGTGACGCGGCTATCGAAGCCTTGCGCATCGCCCTGACGCCGGTTCAGGAATAAACAACGGTTCGGCCCGACCAAGGGCCGATTGCCATTCCTGCGGGCCGTCGCTACAGTGTCGGCCCGTTTTTGTTGCCTTGCTAACGAATTATGACGCCCCTAGAACGATATCAAGCTGATCTGAAACGCCCGGAATTCTTCCATGACGCCGCGCAGGAAACCGCCGTGCGTCATTTGCAGCGCCTGTACGACGACCTGGTCGCGGCCGAGCAAAACAAGCCGGGCCTGCTGGGCAAGTTGTTTGGCAAGAAGGATCAGACCCCGGTCAAGGGCCTGTATTTCTGGGGCGGCGTAGGTCGCGGCAAGACTTACCTGGTGGACACCTTCTTCGAAGCGCTGCCCTTCAAGGAAAAGACCCGTACGCACTTCCACCGCTTCATGAAGCGCGTGCACGAAGAGATGAAAACCCTGGGCGGCGAGAAAAACCCGCTGACCATCATCGCCAAGCGCTTCGCCACCGAAGCCCGGGTCATCTGCTTCGATGAATTTTTCGTCTCGGACATCACCGACGCGATGATCCTCGGCACGCTGATGGAAGAACTGTTCAAGAACGGCGTGACCCTGGTTGCAACGTCGAACATCGTGCCGGACGGCCTGTACAAGGACGGCCTGCAACGCGCGCGCTTCCTGCCGGCCATTGCGCTGATCAAGCAGAATACCGAGATCGTCAACGTCGACAGTGGCGTCGACTATCGACTGCGTCACCTGGAACAAGCCGAGTTGTTCCACTATCCGCTCGACGAAGCCGCCAACGAAAGCCTGCGCAAGAGCTTCCGTGCGCTGACACCGGAATGCACGGCGGCGGTCGAAAATGACGTGCTGATGATCGAAAACCGTGAAATTCGTGCCCTGCGCACCTGCGACGACGTGGCCTGGTTCAACTTCCGTGAACTGTGCGACGGCCCGCGCAGCCAGAACGACTACATTGAGCTGGGCAAGATCTTCCACGCCGTGCTGCTCAGCGATGTCGAGCAGATGAGCGTCACCACCGACGACATCGCCCGACGCTTCATCAACATGGTCGACGAGTTCTACGACCGCAACGTGAAGCTGATCATTTCCGCCGAAGTCGAGCTCAAGGATCTGTACACCGGCGGTCGTCTGAACTTCGAGTTCCAGCGCACGCTTAGCCGTTTGCTGGAAATGCAGTCACATGAGTTCCTGGCCCGGGCGCATAAGCCGTAGGATTTTTCGGAAAGTAAAAAGGGCCTGCATTGCAGGCCCTTTTTTTGTGCGCGCCGAAGAACCCATGTGGGAGCGAGCCTGCTCGCGAAAGCAGTGGTTCAGTCGACTTCATTGTTGGCGGTTAGCCCGCTTTCGCGAGTAACCTCACTCCCACATGTCTCTGTCTCGGCTTTGCGCGAGATACCGCGCCAGTTCATCTTGTCGCCGGCAACCGACGAGCAACCACAGCAGGATTCGGGCTTTGCGTGGACAAAGAAATCCGGCCATCAACGCACCTTTACGACTCAGGTCCATCTCGCCGCCATTAAACCCGTAAGTCGATTGAGCTGTGGCGCCGGAACCCGTCCGGGTGGCGATGACGACAGGGATTTTCCTGGCAATGGCTTCAATCGCAATAGCCCATTCCCCGGAAACGTGTCCTGCACCGAAACCCGCAATCACTAGCCCGTCGTAGCCCAGTTCGAGGATGTTCTCCAATAACAGGCTATCGGCGGCAAGCGATGCTTCCAGCAAAGCAATCCTCTGTGTGGTCTGTTGTGGCAATGGCAGGAGCCTGCGCGGGGCGGGCAGGCGCAGATAGCGGACGGTGTTTTCCATCAGCATGCCCGCAGGCCCCACGATAGGCGAGGAAAAAGCCTGCAACGCCAATGAATCGGTTTTACGGACGACACTCGCGAGATGAATCTGCCCGTTCATCACTACTTGAACGCCTCGCTGACGGCTGTTTTCACCCAGCGCGACCCGGCAAGCATCCAGCAGATTCGCCGGTCCATCGGCTCCTGCCTGTGCTGCCGAGCGCATGGCACCGGTCAGGACCAAGGGTTCGTCGTGGTTCCACAAGTAATCGAAAAATGTGGCTGTTTCTTCAAGGGTATCCGTCCCCTGAGTGATGACAACACCTACAGCGCCTTGCTTGACCTGAAAATTCGCCCAGGCAAGAACACTTAGCAAGAACTCGAAATCCAGCGAGGCACTGGGCAACAGTCCGAGCGTTTCTACGGTGACCCGTGCCAGCGTCGTCAGCTCCGGTACCGAGGTCAGCAGGGCTTCGCCACTGACGGTCGGGATCACCCCTTCGCCGGCGGTTCTGGCTTGCATGCTCACGGTGCCGCCGAGTGTCGCGATGGCGAGTTTGGGCAGGTCCATGTGATACCTCATTTACTTGTGATGGAAAGTGGCTGTATCCGGCGTTGGGTCCGTGATACAGCCCAATCGCGACGTTCGTCAGTTGGCTATCAGCAGCCCGATAAACGGAATGATCAGCAGCGTACTGATGGCCATGGACAGCACATTACCGATGAAGGCATGCATGTCGGCCGGTAGCCGCTTGGCAATCGCGCATGCCATCGGTGGTGCAATCAGTGCCCCCAGCAGAGTGCTCGGGACGATGACCTGCCAACTGCCGCCGTATGTCAGAACGGCCGCCGGCACGACTGACACCAACGGAATGTAAGTGGGGTACCAGCCACGCAACATCCATTGCCGACGCCAGATCACCACTCCTAACGCCGAAGTCAACGCCTGCGCGGCGATGAGTTGTGGCAGCAAGCCCGTGCCGTACACCGGGCTTGTCGGGTTCAAGGTGTAAGCCAGTAAGACGCCCGCTATCAAGCCGAGGCTGGCCCATTCATTGCCGAAGAACGGCGCCTCCGAAAAGTCGGCCAGCACCCGGCGCAAGCTCCAGACGATGCCGTAATCAGGCGTTTTGCTGATTGCGGGGGCGGACTCTGATGGCTTTTCGAGTGGGGCGGACTTCACCAGGCTCGGCAGATAACGGCAGAGCAGAAATGCGACGACGCTGGCGATTGCCATGCCCGAGACATTGCCGATCACGGCTGGCAAACCGAGGGGATTGCAGACATAGTTGACGATCAGCAAGCACATCGGGGTGACGAACACGGCGCCCATGATTGCGCCATTGATCGTGACCTTCCAGCCGCCGCCAAACATCAGCACCATCGCCGCCGGCAATGAAACAAAGGCGGCAAACGTGGGTTGCCAACGGGTGGCCGTGACCGTCCAGCCCCACAGCAGGTTACTCAGCAATAGTCCAAGTAATGAGCTGGTGACGAGCCATGGCCATAATCCACTGCCGTAACAAATAGTAAATCCTTGCCAGGCTTTTCCCGTTCGATTCGCCCAGTAGGCCAGATACGCACCGGCCAACAACCCGATCGAAGCGAACTCGTGTTTGTAGAACGCAACCTCGCTGATGTCTCCCAGGACCCAGCGCAACCAGGCACTCGGCTCTGGAAGGCTCGATACCATGTGACTGTAGTCTGGCCAATGGGCTGACCAGGATGTCCGGTAGGTGAATGAAAGCCAGATGATCAACAGTGTCATGCCGAGCATCAGCCAGATGATCGTCATATCCAGTCGCGATCTGGCGGCAAGCCGGTTTTGCGGTTTTTCGTTGGTGCTTTCCATCACTCATGCCCCCCCTTATCAGCGCGGCAGACAAGGGTGCTGGGTGTAACCGAGCATCTGATCGTAAAGATCGGCTCGGCGATCGCGATGCAAATCGTTCAGGTTGTTCCAGATGGGCGCACTGCGGGAGCTGGTCAGGTCGACATCGGCAAACAGGATTTCCTGCCTGTCTGCCGAAGCCACGGCGCCAATCGGCCAGCCGTTGGTTCCGGCAATCAACGAGCAACCCAGGTAGCGCGCGCCGCGCTCCTCGCCGATCCGGCTGGCGGCAGCGATAAACACGTTGTTGACGTGAGCGGCGGTCATCGTCAGATACGACGCCATACACTTACCGGCATCGTCGAACAGCGGCGGCGGTGTCCAGACCCAGTTGTTCAGGCTGCAAATGATGTCTGCGCCTTGCTGGGCGAGGATCCGTGGCACCTCCGGGAACCAGATATCCCAGCAGATCAACAGCCCGATGCGGCCGATCGGTGTGTCGAAAACCGGGAAGCCCAGGTCGCCGGGGGTGAACCAGAGCTTCTCCAGATTCCACAAATGGGCTTTGCGGTACTTGCCGATAAACCCGTCTGGTCCCACCAGAACGCCGGTGTTGAAGAGTCGCATGCCGTCGCGTTCGGCCAGACCGGCCACGAGGTAAACGTTGTGTTTGCAGGCGAAGTCGATCCAGCACTGCACGCTTGGCCCGTCGGGAACCGCTTCGGCATGGGCGAAGGCATCCTGTCGATTGCTGAAGAAATAGCCGGTATTGGAAAGCTCGGGCAGAACGATGAGATTCGCACCGCCGTTTACCGCTTCAAGCGCCAACTCCAGGCTGCAACGCAGATTACCTACACATTTCTCGATGCCGACTTGTGGATCGAATTGCACGACTGCTACACGAACAGGGCTTGTTGGCTCAGTCATTCCGTCATTCCTCTTTTTATTGTTTTTCAAACTGTTAAATAGCGTGTGTATAAGAGGGGAATCAGGAATGGGGTGTAAGTCAGCTATTTCCGCGTAGGTCGTAGTCCTTGTCCGAAAATGGATCAGAGTGATGTTTGATGGCAGTGGGTAGCCGACGCGAGAGGTAGAGCCATGTATTGCGTGCATGGCTCTGGAACGGGGATGTGATCAGGTTTTTATTTGGTAGTGCGGGTAGTCGCTCATGGAAAATCCGCCATTGAAGGTCGCGGCGGTTTTGTTGCAGATATGAATCACTGCATCGACAGCACCGCGAAAACATGGCTCCGTCCAACCAGCATCGACGGAAAATGACTCGCCGGACAAATACAAGCCTGATACATGAGCAAGATCCCGGTTGTATTTCATCAGGCCGACGGCATCGTAGTAGGTGCCCGGTCGGTAAAGCTTGGCACAGCCCAGAGCATTTTTATCAGTGATCCAGCGCTGAACCACCGCTTGATCAATGCCGATGTAGGGAGAAATTTTCTCCTGGATGTTGGCGCAGTTCATGAGAATCCGGTCCAGCTCCTTGGCGCACTTGTGTACCAGTTCCTTGTCGGTGAATGAGGCGAGTTTGGTTGCGTCGTCCTCCCATGTGTAACTTAAAAGAATGCAGTCATAGCTGTAGTTAGCGTTGTAGCGGTAGGTGTAGACGTCGTGGATGAAACTGTCAGTGACGATGGCTTGCGGGATTTTGCTGTTTTTCGAAAGAAAGGACTTTTTTAACGGTGCGAAGACCTTGCAACTGGTTTCCCAGTGTGCGGTTTTATAGGCATTGATCGTCTCGAGCGGCAGCATCTGTGGCGTGAAATTTTCAAGCTTGATGCGAGTTTCGATCAACCAGGAAGGCAGGGTCATGATGACCGAATCAAAGTCATCGAAGCGCTCCTGGATTTGGTGGGGATGGCTGTGTTTCCAGTTGTAGTAGACCCGTGTTTTCTGATTGGTCAGTTTTTCAAGTTTGGTAACGGATGAGTCCGTGAGCAAACCGTTGTTTCTTTCCCGGCAGTGGTCGTAGAAGGACTTTCCGGTCTCGTCGATTTTCATGAACAGCAGGCATTCGTCCAGTGCTGCAAGACCGATGTAGCGGGGCCTGTCGAAACTCAGCCCCATAGAGTCAAAAACGGCTTCGCTGTGCAGGTAGGGTGAATCTAGCGGATCGCCCGTTGAGTCCACCCGACCCTGGATCAGTTGCAGCTGGCTGCTGAACCCAAAAATGGCCGTACGCAGCGGGTAAAGAGAGCACACATCGTAAAAGGCTCCCCAGCTACCGTCGCCGATACCAATGGCATAAAAAATCGCGGACTCTTCTGCTGACATTCCCATTCCGCCAAAGTCCCCCGGCGAGTTTTCATCCCAGGCTTGCACGGCGGGCATGCTGACCAGATCGCGAAACGAAACACTCTCGTATTTTTCGACGATGGCGGCCCACATGGCTTCCCATTCCGGACTGGCGTAAACCTCGGCGACGTGTCGGGTCATGCGATCGGCAAAGGCTTTCCACTTGGCATAAACCTTTTGCAGTTCCTCGCCGGGAGGTGGTGTCTGGCCGTCTTCATTTTTCCAGATCAGCATCTGCGGAGTCGGTCCGCCGCCCATGCTGCCTTCTCGCAGATAGATGCCGGTCGAGGTGACCCATTGGCTTCCGGGATTGGCAAAATCGGAAAACGCCAGATCAAACGCATTGGCGTAGTAGGCCATAAGTGACCGCCCCTCTGTCGGAGACTCGTCTGCCCGGTTGAAGAAGGGCATGCGCATGGCTCCCATTTCAAACGGTGTATGGCTCATCGGCGAGTGCGGGCTTCCAGGAATGGTCAGGTGCCTGCCGCCTATGCGTCTGGATTGTTCTATGAGGGTGATATGGGTGAAGCCGCAACGATAGAGTTCTCTGGCGGCGGTCAGGCCTGTGACACCGGCGCCGATGATGCAGATTTTATGTTGCGGGTCAGTTGCCCTGGCGATGCCGTTTTCCTGATCTACCAGTGCACGATAGTCAAAGCACAAATCCGGCGGATTGGGAAAGCGAGCCGCCCATTTGTTTTTAGCCGATCGCTTTGTTCGGGCGGCCTCCTTGGCGATGTATGAAGGGTAGTTGTAGCTTGATCCGATAGTCATGATTGATCTTCCCTGATGGTGTTTGCAGGAAAGATGTTGAAGTTTTTAAGGGGCTGCGTCTGTGGGTAGGGTTGGGTTCTCCGGCGCTCTGTATTCCGCTTTTTTCGTAGGAAAATGCACAGCGAAAGAACTGCATGGCCGGCGCAAGATTCAATGTGGAAGCGAGCAAGCTCACTCCCACATGGGAAAAATGTTGGCCTGAGGCCTACGCCGCCTGCTGAAACTGCTGCCGATACTGGTTCGGTGACAATTCCGTGTGCTGGCGGAACAGCCGCGCAAAGAAGCTCGCATCGTCATAGCCGACTTCATAGCTGATGGTCTTGATGCTCTTGCGGCTGCCGGACAACAAGCCCTTGGCGGTTTCGATGCGCAGGCGTTGCAGGTAATGCAGTGGCTTGTCGCCGGTGGCGGTCTGGAAGCGGCGCATGAAGTTGCGGATACTCATGCCGTGTTCGCGGGCGACGTCTTCGAAGCGGAACTTGTCGGCGAAGTGTTCTTCGAGCCAGTGCTGGATCTGCAGGATGATGACGTCCTGGTGCAGCTTCTGACCGCCAAACCCGATGCGTCCAGGCGCGTAGCTGCGCTGCACCTCATACAGAATGTCCCGCGCTACGGCCTGGGACACATTGGCGCCGCAGAAGCGCTCAATCAGGTAAATGTACAGATCGCATGCCGAGGTGGTACCGCCGGCGCAGTACAGGTTATCGGCGTCGGTCAGGTGCTTGTCCTGATTGAGCTGGACCTGAGGAAAGCGTTCGGCGAAGGCATTGAAGAAGCGCCAGTAGGTAGTCGCTTCCTTGCCATTGAGCAATCCGGCTTCGGCCAGCCAGAAAACACCGGTGGCCTCGCCGCACAGTACGGCACCGCGCGCATGCTGCTGGCGCAACCAGGGCAAGACTTGCGGGTAACGTTTGCAAAGGCTCTCGAAATCGTCCCAGAACGCGGGAAGAACGATGATGTCGGCGTTTTCCAGCCCGCCATCCACCGGAATCAGCACATCGCTGAAGGTGTTGACCGGTTTGCCATCGGGGCTGACCAGACGGGTTTCGAACGCCGGTGTCAGGCCCTGGCCCAGCTGTTTGCCGTAGCGCAGGCTGGCGAGGTGGAAGAAATCCTTGGCTTGCATGAGGGTGGAAGCGAAAACCCGGTCGATGGCCAGGATGCTGACGCGCCGCAGGGGCGTGGAGGCTTGCTTAGACATAATTCAACTTTATTTTTATAGGGGGAAGTGGTCACCAGACGGCTGGATCGTCTTATTTTTTGTCGGATGTGTCCAGTGTCCTGTATCGGAAGCGAGGCATAGTCTCTGAAGGTCAACTCCTTCTAAAAACAAAGAAAAGGTGCCGCATGATCCCCAGAACCCTGTTCAGTTCCGAGCACGAGCTTTTCCGCGACAGCGTGCGGACGTTCCTCGAAAAGGAGGCGGTGCCGTTCCATGGGCAATGGGAAAAACAGGGCTATATCGACCGCAAACTGTGGAACAAGGCAGGGGAGGCGGGGATGCTTTGCTCGCACTTGCCGGAAGAGTACGGCGGCCTGGGGGCGGACTTTCTCTACAGTGCGGTGGTGATCGAAGAAGTGGGGCGACTGGGCCTGACCGGCATCGGTTTTTCCCTGCACTCGGACATCGTGGCGCCGTACATCCTGCATTACGGCAGTGAAGCGCTGAAGCATAAATACCTGCCGAAACTGGTGTCCGGCGAGATGGTTACCGCGATCGCCATGACCGAACCGGGCGCCGGTTCCGATCTGCAAGGGGTGAAAACCACGGCCGTGCTCGATGGCGATGAGTACGTGATCAACGGCTCCAAGACCTTTATCACCAACGGCTATCTGGCCGATCTGGTGATCGTCGTCGCCAAGACCGATCCGAAGGCCGGTGCAAAGGGCACCAGTCTGTTTCTGGTGGAGGCTAATACGCCGGGCTTCGAGAAAGGCAAGCGTCTGGAAAAAGTCGGGATGAAAGCCCAGGACACCTCGGAGTTGTTCTTCCAGGACGTGCGTGTGCCCAAGGAAAACCTGCTGGGCCAAGCCGGGATGGGGTTTGCCTACTTGATGCAGGAATTGCCCCAGGAGCGCCTCACCGTGGCCATTGGCGGGCTGGCATCGGCCGAAGCGGCGCTGCAATGGACGCTGGACTACACCCGCGAGCGCAAGGCGTTCGGCAAGTCGATCGCGGATTTCCAGAATACCCGGTTCAAGCTGGCGGAGATGGCCACGGAAATCCAGATCGGCCGGGTTTTTGTCGACCGCTGCCTGGAGCTGCACCTGCAAGGCAAGCTCGACGTGCCGACGGCGGCGATGGCCAAGTACTGGGGCACCGACCTGCAATGCAAGGTGCTCGATGAGTGCGTGCAGTTGCACGGTGGTTACGGGTTCATGTGGGAGTACCCGATCGCGCGGGCATGGGCGGATGCGCGGGTGCAGCGGATTTATGCCGGGACCAATGAAATCATGAAGGAAATCATCGCCAGATCATTGTAGGAGCGAGCTAGCTCCGGGCGGCGTTCCGACGATGGTCGTCAACGATAACGTTGAAAACCTGACACCCAACGGTGTGCTCAGGTTTTTCGCGAGCAAGCTGAACTGGCCTAATGATTTTGGACACTTCAATCGGGCGCTATGATGGCGCCCAAATCTGAGGTGTTTTGGCTATGCGTAAATCTTATTCCAGTGAGTTCAAACTCAAGGCGGCGAGCATGGTGCTGGACGAGGGACAGTCGGTTCCCGAGGTCTGCGCCAGCCTGGATATCGGTCCTACGGCCCTGCGCCGCTGGGTCGACCAGGTTCGGAAGGAACGTTTGGGCTCGACTCCGGTGGGCGCTAAGGGG
>NZ_JBFUHY010000089.1:0-33455 GCF_056402155.1 Pseudomonas sp. P4_C1 | reverse complement strand
ACTTCATGATCTCCAACCCACCGTACGGTAAGAGTTGGAAGACTGACCTAGAAAGGATGGGTGGAAAAAAGGAACTCAACGACCCGCGCTTTATCGTAAATCACAGCGGAGATGCAGAGTTCAAGCTTATAACTCGTTCAAGCGACGGGCAGCTCATGTTCTTGGTGAACAAGCTGCAAAAAATGAAGCACAACACGCCCTTGGGCAGCCGTATAGCCCTTGTCCATAATGGATCTGCGCTGTTCACAGGCGACGCAGGTCAGGGCGAAAGCAATATTCGTCGCTGGATACTAGAAAACGATTGGCTTGAAGCCATCATCGCGCTCCCCCTCAACATTTTCTACAACACAGGCATTGCAACCTACATCTGGATGCTAGCCAACAAGAAAGCCGAGCATCGTAAAGGCCGCGTGCAGTTGATTGACGCCAGCAAGTGGTTCCAGCCGCTGCGCCGCAATCTTGGTAAGAAGAACTGCGAGGTCTCCAATAACGACATCCAGCACATCCTAGACTTGTATCTCGTCGAGCCTCACGAAACCCCGGATTGTAAGTGGTTTGACAATACGGACTTCGGCTATTGGAAGATCACGGTCGAGCGCCCGCTTCGCCTCAAGAGCCAGCTCCGGTCAGACAGCATCGAATCCCTGCGCTTTGTATCGGGTGATGAGGTCCTGCGTGCCGACATCTACGCCACGCATGGAGACATGCTCTACACCGAGTTCAGCAAGCTCAAGCCAGCCATCGAAGCGTGGTTGAAAGGTGAAGACGAAAACGAAGAAGACGACGACAGCGAAGATGATGACGGCGAAAGCAAAGTTGCCAAGAAGTCTGTACCGGCAAAGCGCCGTAAAAAATTGCTCGACCCGGCAACCTGGCTGCGCGACAAGGGGCTAATCGAGATAGCTCTGCTGGCGCAAAACGAAATCGGGCAGGTCGTATTTCATGATCACAATGAGTTCCGCGCCCGCTTCGAAGCCTTGATGAAGGCGCACAGCAAGAAGCTGGGATCCCCCGAGAAGAAAGCTATCTACAAGGCTGTGAGCTGGCGAGATGAAACCGCGCCTCCCGTTATTGCGAAGCGCACAAAGCTAAAAGCTACGGATGTCTTTGTGGCGAATAACGATGGCCGTTATCTGTTAGGAGAAGACAAGTACCGCGAAGTTGTCGAATACGAGTCCGACACCGACCTGCGCGATACCGAGCAGGTGCCACTCAAGGAACCGGGCGGCATCGGCACGTTCTTCGCGCGGGAGGTGCTGCCGCACGCACCGGATGCCTGGATTGCGATGGACAAGACTCAGATCGGCTACGAAATTTCGTTTGCCCGCTACTTCTACGAGCCGACCCCGCTGCGCACACTGGATCAGATTCGTGCTGACATCCTCAAGCTAGAGCAGCAGACAGAGGGCTTGCTGCACAAAATTGTGGGAGGCGTGTAATGGTGATGGCGAGTGTCTATCCGAGGTACAAAGAATCGGGCCTGCCTTGGATGCCCAAAGTGCCAGAAGACTGGCAAGTGCTGCGCAACGGTCGTCTGTTCGGCCATCGCGTGGAAACGGGTTTTCCTGACCTTCCCATTCTAGAAGTGTCCCTGCGTACCGGCGTATGCGTGCGGGACATGGAAAATTTGAAGCGCAAGCAGGTGATGAGCCAGAAGGAAAAGTACAAGCGAGCGGTTAAGGATGACCTCGCCTACAATATGATGCGCATGTGGCAAGGCGCGGTCGGCCCCGCGCCAGTAGATGGGCTGGTCAGCCCTGCATACGTGGTGGTCAAGCCTTACTCGGAGGCCAACAGCCACTATTTCAGCTATTTGTTTCGCACAGCCGCTTACATGAATGAGGTCAACAAGTTCTCCCGTGGCATCGTGGCTGACCGCAATCGTCTGTATTGGGAATCCTTCAAACAGATGCCGTCGCCTGTACCGCCGCGTCCAGAGCAAGACCAGATCGTCGTCTACCTGCGTGCTGAGGATGCTCACATTGCCCGTTTCATCAAGGTCAAGCGCGACCTCATCGCGCTTCTGACCGAGCAGAAGCTGCGCATCATCGATTGGGCCGTGACGCGAGGGCTTGATGCCTCGGTCGTCTTGAGGCCGTCCGGCATCGAGTGGCAGGGGGATGTGCCCGAGCATTGGTCAATCAAACCCCTGAAGCGATGGGTTCGCTTAAATGCGAGCACATTGGGAGAAAAGACGAATCCGGATTTTGAGTTCCGCTACGTCGACATCGGGGCTGTAAAGACTGGCCGGTTAGCAAAGGAACCGGAGCGACTCCGTTTTCAGAATGCCCCGTCGCGAGCACGCCGGGTGCTGCGTCGCGGCGACACAATCCTCTCGACCGTCCGCACATACCTGAAAGCCATCTGGTATGTCAGCGAAGAAGCCGAAGATCTAATCGCTTCAACTGGTTTCGCGGTAATGACGCCCGGACGGGAGGTTGACCCTGAATATCTCGGCTATGTGATTCAAAGCACTAGCTTCGTTAATCGGGTCACTGCCAATTCAATCGGAATTGCCTATCCAGCGATTGCAGAGAGCGTGCTTGGCAGGTTCCCTGTTGCGATGCCTTCGACATTAGAAGAGCAGCAGGTGATCCTTGCGTACATCAAGGCCAAAAGTGCGCCCCTAGATCAAGCCATCGATCAGGCACTCACTGAAATTAAGCTAATCCGCGAGTACCGCGACCGGCAGATTGCTGACGTTGTTACCGGAAAAGTGGACGTGCGTGGATGGCGACCCGGCCCAGACGACATAGTGAGTGACGAGGAGTTAGTCGCCCTGAGGGATGAGGATGATAGCGTGAACGAAGAGGAGGACGGCGATGGCAAAGACTGACACCAGCGAGCGTTGGTTCGAGGCGCGCATCGTGCGCGGCCTGACAGGCACTCCGCAGCCGGAGTACAGCCATGAGCTGGCCCCGACGGACTTCGCCGCCACCCATAACGGTTACGTGCAGGGCAAGCCCACGGACTACAATCGCGATGTCGCGCTAGACGTCGTGCAGTTGCTTGCCTTTTTTCAGGCCACCCAGCCCAAGGTAGTAGAAACACTGGAACTGGCAGCCGAGGGCATTAAGCGCACCCAGTTCCTACACCGCTTGCAAGGTGAGATCACCAAGCGCGGCGTGGTCGACGTGTTGCGCAAAGGCGTGAGCCACGGGCCGGTTCATGTCGACCTTTACAAGCTGTTGCCCACTCCTGGCAACGCGACGTCAGCGATGGCTTTCGCCAAGAACATCTTCAGCGTCACCCGGCAGGTGCGTTACAGCAACGATTCCGGTAACGAGCTGGACATGGTGATCTTCATCAACGGCTTACCGGTGCTGACCTTCGAGTTGAAGAACTCGCTGACAAAACAGACTCTGGCCGACGCTATCGTCCAGTACCAGACCACGCGCAGCCCCCAGGAACTGCTGTTCCAGTTGGGCCGCTGCATGGCCCACATCGCGGTCGACGATGCAGAGGCAGCCTTCTGCGCCGAATTTAAGGGTAAGCCATCGTGGTTTTTGCCGTTCAACCAGGGCTGGAACAGCGGCGCGGGCAATCCGCCCAACCCGAATGGCCTAAAGACTGACTATTTGTGGAAGTCGGTTTTGACCCGCGAGTCGCTAGCAAACATCATCGAGAGCTTCGCTCAGGTGGTGGAGGAAGAAGAGGCGGATGCCACTGGCAAGAAACGCAAAAAGCGCAAACAGATATTCCCACGCTTTCATCAACTTCGCACTGTACGCGCACTTCTGCACCGCGCCCGCGCCGATGGGGTGGGCAAGCGTTATCTTATCCAGCATTCGGCGGGCAGCGGCAAGAGCAACACAATTGCCTGGSTGGCGCACCAGTTGGTGGAACTGCGTACCGCAGCAGATCCACTCACAGAGCAATTCGACTCAATCATAGTCATCACCGACCGGCGCGCATTGGATACGCAGATAGCCCGCACCATCAAAGGGTATGACCACGTAGCATCCATCTTCGGCCACTCCGACAACGCGCAGGAACTGCGCGAATACTTGCGCCGGGGCAAGAAAATTATCGTCACCACGGTTCAGAAATTCCCGTTCATTCTCGATGAACTGGGTGATCTCTCCGGCAAAAAGTTCGCTCTGCTGATCGACGAGGCGCACTCCAGTCAAGGTGGCAAAACCACTGCGCGGATGCACGAGGCACTGGGCGGAAAAACCGAAGAGGAAGAATTTGAAGAGGATGCCACCCAAGATGCGGTGAACGCGGAGATCGAGAAGCGCATCCAGTCGCGGAAACTGCTATCTAACGCCAGCTACTTTGCTTTCACCGCCACGCCCAAGAACAAGACGCTGGAGTTGTTCGGTGAGAAAATCGTTGTCGGCGACAAAGTGCAGTTCCGCTCACCGGAGGAGCTGACCTACACCACCAAGCAGGCGATCCAGGAGAAGTTCATCCTGGACGTGGTAGAGAACTACACCAGCTACGACAGCTTCTACCAGGTTGCCAAGACAGTCGAAGACGATCCCGAATTCGACAAGGTGAAGGCGCTGAAGAAGATCCGCCACTACGTCGAGTCGCACGACAAGGCCATCCGCCTCAAAGCAGAGATCATGGTCGATCACTTCGTCGCTCAGGTGGTGAGTAAGCAGAAGATTGGCGGTAAAGCGCGAGCGATGATTGTGTGCAACGGCATCGCTCGGGCCATCGACTACTTCCGCGAGGTGTCGGACTACCTCGCTCAGATCAAGAGCCCTTACAAGGCCATCGTGGCGTACTCGGGTGACTTCGAGATCGGCGGCGAGAAAAAGACCGAGGCAGACCTGAACGGCTTTCCAAGCAAGGATATCCCAGTCAATCTCAAGCAAGACCCGTATCGCTTCCTGATTGTCGCGAACAAGTTCGTCACTGGCTTTGATGAGCCCCTATTACACACGATGTACGTGGACAAGCCCTTGGCAGGCGTGCTGGCAGTGCAGACCCTGTCACGTCTCAACAGAGCGCATCCGCAAAAGCATGACACCTTCGTGCTCGACTTCGCTGACAACGCTGAGGCAGTGAAGGCGGCATTCCAGGATTACTACCGCGCCACGATTCAGACAGGGGAAACCGACGCCAACAAGCTGCACGACCTGAAAGCCGAACTCGACGGGCAGCAGGTGTATAGCTGGCAACAGGTGGAGGACTTGGTAGCGCTCTACCTTGGCGGCGCAGATCGGGACAAGCTCGACCCAATTCTCGACGCTTGCGTGGAGGAGTACCAGGAGAACCTGGACGAAGCCGGACAGGTGAAATTCAAGGGCGAAGCCAAGGCATTTGTGCGTAGTTACGGCTTCCTTGCTGCGATCCTGAACTACGGCCACCCCGCGTGGGAGAGGCTGTCCATCTTCCTGAACTTCCTCATTCCGAAGTTGCCCGCCCCCAAGGAAGAAGACCTCTCCAAAGGCGTACTGGAATCGGTCGACATGGACAGCTATCGAGTAGAAGCCCAAGCGGCTCTCAAGATGGCGATGGACGATACCGATGCAACGGTTGATCCCGTTCCTCCAAGCGGTGGCGGCGGCAAGGATGAGCCCGAAATCGATAGACTCTCGAATATCATCAAGACCTTCAACGATTTGTTCGGCAAAATCGGGTGGAAAGACGAGGATAAAATCCGCAAGGTCATCACCGAGGAGATACCCGTGCGCGTGGCCCAGGACAAGGCCTACAAGAACGCACAGGCGAACTCCGACAAGCAAAACGCTAGGTTGGAACACGACAAAGCGCTCAATCGCGTCGTGCTGGAACTGCTGTCTGACCACACTGAGCTATTCAAGCAATTTAGCGACAATCCAAACTTCAAACGCTGGCTGACGGACACGGTTTTCGATGTGACCTATCAATCCCAAAATGCCGATGGAGCGCGCAGCGGTGGGCAAATTAGGTCGCGTGCTCTAAAGGTGATACGGGAAAGGTTCGGTGTTGCAAACATCTGGTCGCGAGCGGTTGATTCACTTTTTGAGCGTTTAAAGAGCCGTTCTGACAGTTTGAGTCTTTCTGATCTGGTTGAAATAGAGGAGTTCAGTGGACTGTCGGTCAGCAATATTTTGTTCCCAATCTTGAACGTGCTGTCTACCAACGACGTGGGTATATTTCGTCGCGAGTTTCTTCAATTGGACGCGTCAGCGACTCACCTATCGATGGATTTCGACGAGGTGAGACGCATGGCGTCTGTACACCAAGAGGAGGGTGATTGGGCAGAGCGTCTGTCAATCCGATGGACTCTTCAGGATGCTAGGGGAAATATGCATGGGTGATAGCCTGACAACATTGTTCAACTGGTTTCCGGTTTTGCGGAAGCTATTTCAGGCAAAAACGGAGCAAGAGTTTGATGATTTTCTGGATCGTCACTTCGAGGAGTGTGTGCAGCGTATGGAGGCTGAGGCACACCACTTGAAGGTAGATGACGAAGAAAAACTGTCCGCATTCTTGGCGGCTGCATTGAGCATGCCGGGTCTTTCTGTAGTTCGCGAGGGTTACAGCAACGGTCGCGTTGACCTGACTATCAAATCGGAGAGCATGCAGTTATCTGAGCGACGTCTGGCCGAAGCAAAGATCTATGCGGGGCCTGCTTATCATGCAAAAGCTATCGAACAACTGGTTTCCCGATACTCCACTGGGCGACAAAGCCGTGGGTATGTTGTCGAATACGTCAAGAAGCCAGGTATCTCCGACATCGTTGTTAAGCTGCGCGCCAAGGCTGATCTCGATTTGCCGGTGCATCAGCAAGGAGCGACGTGCGATCACCGGATGAAATGGGCGTATAGCAGCGACCACCGACATACGAGCCAAGAGTTAATTCGAGTTGTTCACATTAATGTGAATATTCATCGATGATCTAGAGAGGACAGACAAAGCTCACTGCAAGCACTGGAGTCTCAGGTGCTCTGAAACTGTACTAAGCATCTGCCGATGATAGGGCGGGGTAAAGGGTGAGGATGGCAACTTGTTAGAGCGATGCCGGAAACACTCCGTGTTCTTCCGCCTAATAATTGATCCCTAGCTCAGCCTACCTAAAGAAAACCTCAGGAGACATATGGCCTACTGGGGTTTCATCTTGCCCGATACGCTTGGGCCGAAAAGGCAAATAACTTTGCTCACCTACACCTACCTCCGCCTACAGCGGCTAGGCAAGAGAAGCTGTTCGTTTCGATGAAATCGTAACAATGTTCCATCACATAGCCCATAAAACGCCCAGACATGGGCTGTGAGCATGTGTGTATCGTTTTGGTTAGGCCACAAAGAAAAACCCCGACACCAAGGCCGGGGTTTTTCTTTAGGTGGCAACAATAATCCGCCCGCTTGCGACACTTAATGTGCCCATCGACAACACTCGCGGCAGGCTCCAAAGCTGCTCGGGCTCCGTTCTGTTCGAAGAACGCACGGGAAGGCCTCACTGAGTCGCCCATCAGGCGAGTTGCAGACTTCCAAAACCAATCGTTCGAACGCTTACCTTCCCATCATGGTAAGACAAAAAGGGCTGCCAGTTGGCAACCCTTTTCGCAAAAACCGTTTCATTTTTGATGAGGCGGGTTCAGGTTTTGATGCGACTCCACGACTAGGGAATCAATCCCAGCTCAGCGCACCACCAGTCTGATACTCAATAACCCGCGTCTCAAAGAAATTCTTTTCTTTCTTCAAATCCATAATCTCGCTCATCCAAGGGAACGGGTTAGTCGTCCCCGGATACTCTTCCTTCAAACCAATCTGCGACAAACGACGGTTAGCGATGAACTTCAGGTAGTCCTCCATCATCGCCGCATTCATGCCCAACACCCCACGAGGCATGGTGTCACGAGCGTATTCAATCTCCAGCTGAGTACCTTGCAGAATCATCTGCGAAGCTTCTTCCTTCATCTCGGCATCCCACAAATGCGGGTTTTCGATTTTGATCTGGTTGATCACGTCGATGCCGAAGTTCAGGTGCATGGATTCGTCGCGCAGGATGTATTGGAACTGCTCGGCGACGCCGGTCATTTTGTTGCGGCGGCCCATGGAGAGGATCTGGGTGAAGCCGCAGTAGAAGAAGATGCCTTCCAGAACGCAGTAGTAGGCGATCAGGTTGCGCAGCAGTTCTTTGTCGGTTTCGACGGTGCCGGTTTCGAACTTCGGATCGGAGATCGAACGGGTGTATTTCAGGCCCCAGGTGGCTTTTTTCGCGACCGATGGGATCTCGTGGTACATGTTGAAGATTTCGCCTTCATCCATGGCCAGGGATTCGATGCAGTACTGGTAGGCGTGGGTGTGGATCGCCTCTTCGAAGGCCTGGCGCAGGATGTACTGGCGGCATTCCGGGTTGGTGATCAGGCGGTATACGGCCAGGACCAGGTTGTTGGCAACCAGGGAGTCGGCGGTGGAGAAGAAGCCGAGGTTGCGCATCACGATGCGGCGCTCGTCGTCGGTCAGGCCTTCCGGGTTTTTCCAGAGGGCGATGTCGGCGGTCATGTTGACTTCTTGCGGCATCCAGTGGTTTGCGCAGCCGTCCAGGTACTTCTGCCAGGCCCAGTCATATTTGAATGGCACGAGCTGGTTGAGGTCGGCGCGGCAGTTGATCATGCGCTTTTCGTCAACGGCGACACGGGCGGAGGCGCCTTCGAGTTCGGCGAGGCCTTCGGCGACGTCGAGGGAATCCAGGGCAGCCTTGGCGCGGGCCACGGCGGCGGAGTCAGAAGCGGTCACGGCACGGGCTTCCAGAGCGGCGGCACCGCCGGCGCTGTCGAGACGGTCCATGTTGGCTTCGGTGGCGTGGCCGGCGTTGGCGCTCTTGACTGCTACTTCCGTGTCTTCTTTGTCGAATTCGTCCCAGCTCAGCATGACGTGTCGTCTCCTGCGTGAGGGCCAGTGTGCCCGTGTGAAAATGGATAGTTGGTTTTTCACACGGCCTTACTGGCCGCGTTGGATCTAAAGGAATCGTTTTTTGCAGCAGCTATACGCAGGCATCAAACAGAATTTTGTACGGGTTCCGAGAGCCACTGATGGGCGCAGCAAGCGTTGATCGCTTGTGCGGGGCTTCAGACTGGCTTTTCGTCCCTGTAAGGGAATATTGCAGTCCCGTTTAAGGCCGCATTATAGGGAAGTTTTGCGTGCTGTGGGGCGGGGAAATGGCTCACGGATCGGTCGACGGGGGCCGTATTTCGGTCGGAGCGAGGGTTTACAGGGCTTTGAAGGATGTTGGCGGGGGAAGATTTTTTTTCCTGAATTTTTGCCCTGGATTATTTTTGCTCAAGAAATGACCAAAAAAGGCTTTTTTCACTACATCTTGTGTTTCGGTGGGGTTTTCTCAGGCTCCAGACACAACTAAGCCCGACCGAAGTCGGGCTGTGAAGTCACGCTGGCGGATCAGCTCAGGCGAGCGGCACCAATGTGGTCGGCACCATCGGCGGCGAGGCGGGCGGCGCCAGTGCGGTCAGCGCCGTCGGATGCGAGTTTGCCGGCGCCAATGTGGTCTGCGCCATCGGCTGCGAAGGACGCGGAACCGGTGTGGTCGTAACCGTCGGAAGCGACAGCGGCTTCAGTGGTGTAAGCAGCCGAGCCGGTGCGGTCGTAACCATCGGCGGCGAAGGTGTTGGCAGCCAGGACGGAGAGGGTCAGGGCGAGGATCAGTTGGGTTTTCATGGTCATTGCTCCAGATTCGTGGGCGTTGTTTGTCTTGGGTTGCAGTTGATACTACGCCGACTATTTCGATTAAAAAGCGCAAATAAATGCTTAAAACAATCGAATTAATCGATCATAAAGGTTCGGCGCTTCATCTGCCTGATCGAGGCGGGTGGGTCGAACCTTATTGGGGGAGGGGTGAAGCGGGGGATCAGCCGTTAGAGCAACCGTTGCCCATCGCGCTGTAACGCAGGATATGCCGTTGACCGTTGGAGTCTTCGTATTCCATTTTCATTGGCACAACTTCACAAATATTCGGTGCTTCGCTCATGGAGATCACTTTGGCGATGTCCAGATTCATCGAGTAAGTGTATTCCTCAACGGGCGGTTGTTGCTGCGCGACATCAGTCGGGACCTCGCCGGCCATGGCGGTTACGCACACGCTGCCGAGGGCCAGAACCAATAAAGCTTTCATTTAATATTTACCTTTTAGAGGTCGAGAGGGGGCACGCAATCCTTTTGGGATTGCGTGTGGAGCTTCAGTACCTGGGTGTTCGATTAACTGCCTTCGTGGGGGCTGTAACTTGGTTAATCAGGTTGCCTTGTTGGCGTGGCAGATTTTAGGCGTGGGCGCTTCGTCCATATAGCCGTGGATTTGATAAACACTTTTGACGGATCCTGTAACAATCCCTGAATAGCCTCTTCTTTTGTAGGAGCGAGCTTGCTCGCGATGAGCCAGAGAGCACCGCGGGGTGTCAGGTTGGGCGCGTTATCGTTGACGACCATCGCGAGCAGGCTCGCTCCTACAGGAACCGCGGTGGCAATGGCTTTATAGGAATTTTCACGACATTTTGTAGGGGCTTGTTACTACCATCGTCGAATGGTTCTATAGGCCCGGCCCGGCTAAAACGTGGTCATACAAAAACAACTATTCCACCGAGGTAAGAAAGATGAGTGCGGCTTCCCTGTATCCCGTTCGTCCCGAGGTTCTGGCTAACACGCTGACCGACGAGGCGACCTACAAGGCGATGTACCAGCAGTCGGTCGTCAACCCCGACGGCTTCTGGCGCGAGCAAGCCAAGCGCCTCGACTGGATCAAGCCTTTCACCACGGTGAAGCAGACTTCTTTCGACGATCACCATGTCGACATCAAGTGGTTCGCCGACGGCACCCTGAACGTTTCCTACAATTGCCTCGACCGTCATCTGGCCGAGCGCGGCGATCAGGTCGCGATCATCTGGGAGGGCGATGACCCTGCCGAAAGCCGCCACATCACTTACCGCGAACTGCACGAGCAAGTCTGCAAGTTCGCCAACGCCCTGCGTGGCCAGGACGTGCATCGCGGCGACGTGGTGACTATCTATATGCCGATGATCCCCGAAGCCGTGGTCGCCATGCTGGCCTGTACCCGGATCGGCGCGATTCACTCGGTGGTGTTCGGCGGATTCTCGCCGGAAGCCCTGGCCGGTCGCATCATCGACTGCAAATCCAAAGTGGTGATCACCGCCGACGAAGGCATTCGTGCCGGCAAGAAGATCCCACTCAAGGCCAACGTCGACGACGCGCTGACCAACCCGGAAACCAGCAGCATCCAGAAAGTCATCGTGTGCCAGCGCACCGGTGGCGACATCAAGTGGAACCAGCATCGCGACATCTGGTTCGAGGACCTGATGAAAGTGGCCGGCACCGTGTGTGCGCCGAAAGAGATGGGCGCCGAAGAAGCGCTGTTCATCCTTTACACCTCCGGCTCCACCGGCAAGCCCAAGGGCGTGCAGCACACCACCGGCGGCTACCTGCTGTACGCGGCCATGACCCACGAGCGCGTGTTCGACTACCGCCCGGGTGAAGTCTACTGGTGCACCGCCGACGTCGGCTGGGTCACCGGCCACAGTTATATCGTCTACGGCCCGCTGGCCAACGGCGCGACCACGCTGTTGTTCGAAGGCGTGCCGAACTACCCGGACATCACCCGGGTGTCGAAGATCGTCGACAAGCACAAGGTCAACATCCTCTACACCGCACCGACCGCGATCCGCGCGATGATGGCCTCGGGCACCGCCGCCGTTGAAGGCGCCGATGGCAGCAGCCTGCGCCTGTTGGGTTCGGTGGGCGAGCCGATCAACCCGGAAGCCTGGGACTGGTACTACAAGAATGTCGGCAAGTCCCGTTGCCCGATCGTCGACACCTGGTGGCAGACCGAAACCGGCGGCAACATGATGAGCCCGCTGCCGGGTGCTCATGCCCTCAAGCCAGGCTCTGCGGCGCGTCCGTTCTTCGGCGTGGTGCCGGCGCTGGTGGATAACCTGGGCAACATCGTCGAGGGCGAGGCCGAGGGTAACCTGGTGATTCTCGATTCGTGGCCAGGCCAGGCGCGTACGTTGTTTGGCGACCATGACCGTTTCGTTGATACCTACTTCAAGACTTTCCGCGGCATGTACTTCACCGGTGACGGCGCCCGTCGCGATGCCGATGGTTACTACTGGATCACCGGTCGCGTGGACGACGTGCTCAACGTGTCCGGCCACCGCATGGGTACCGCCGAGATAGAAAGCGCGATGGTCGCGCACCCGAAAGTCGCCGAAGCGGCGGTGGTCGGTGTGCCGCACGACATCAAGGGGCAGGGCATCTATGTGTATGTCACCCTTAAAAACGGTGAAGAGCCGAACGAGCAGTTGCGCCTGGAACTGAAAAACTGGGTGCGCAAGGAGATCGGTCCGATTGCTTCGCCGGATGTGATCCAGTGGGCGCCGGGGCTGCCGAAGACCCGTTCGGGCAAGATCATGCGGCGGATTCTGCGCAAGATTGCCACGGCCGAATATGACGGGTTGGGGGATATCTCTACCTTGGCTGATCCGAGTGTGGTGCAGCATTTGATTGATACGCACAGGACCATGAATGTCGCGTAAGCGGCGGTTCTGAGTCACTAAAAGCCCCATCAGGTGTTGAGCCTGGTGGGGCTTTTTTGTGCCTGAGGTTTTTGTGTTGGCTGGGCTGGCCTCATCGCGAGCAGGCTCGCTCCTACAGGGGATCTGTGGTGAATGCGGTATTTGCGTTCGACACAAAACCATTGTGGGAGCGAGCTTGCTCGCGATAGCGGTTTAGCAGGCGCTACAGCAACATCTACCAATAATTATCGGGATACTCTGTCGGCATTTTCCTACTGTTACCTGCGTTCTTTCAGGTTACTGAATGTGTAACCGTATTGCCCCGACACGGGGTGATGGGAAACGCACAGCACTGTTTTAGAGCTCTGGAAAGCCGCCCGAAAAATAAGACCCAACGCTGCGCTTGCCGGATTAGAAGGGTTTGCCAATAATAGGCCCGCAATTTGCAATACAGATCGGTTCAATGTCTTTTGCTCTTGCATGATTTTGCAGGGCTGTCAACGCGCTAAAACGGCTTTCTCGGTGCTTCTGTAATTAGTTGTCGCATTGAAGAAATATCGGCCTCGGGCCTGTCGTTAGAATGCCGATCACTCGCTCGTCGTTGCTCGTGTTGAATTTCAACACCCGCTTCCCAGGACGCAGCAACTGCTTTGCGGTTCCACTCACTCGCATATTGGGCTGTCGCTCACTCTGCCGTTTTTGCCCTTTACCGATGGAGTCCCAAGATGAAGAAACTCGTGCTGCTTGGCGCCCTGGCACTGTCCGTGCTGTCCTTGCCAACCTTCGCCGATGAAAAACCTCTGAAAATCGGTATCGAAGCGGCTTACCCTCCATTCGCCTCGAAAGCGCCGGACGGCAGCATCGTTGGTTTCGACTACGACATCGGCAACGCGTTGTGCGAAGAGATGAAGGCCAAGTGCGTCTGGGTCGAGCAAGAGTTCGACGGCCTGATCCCGGCACTGAAAGTGCGCAAGATCGACGCGATCCTGTCGTCCATGTCGATCACTGAAGATCGCAAGAAGTCCGTGGACTTCACCAACAAGTACTACAACACCCCGGCTCGCCTGGTCATGAAGGCCGGTACTCAGGTCAGCGAAGGCCTGACCGAGCTCAAGGGCAAGAACATCGGCGTGCAGCGTGGTTCGATCCACGAGCGTTTCGCCCGCGAAGTCCTGGCTCCGCTGGGTGCCGAGATCAAGCCTTACGGTTCGCAGAACGAAATTTACCTCGACGTGGCCGCCGGCCGCCTCGACGGCACCGTGGCAGACGCGACCTTGCTGGATGACGGTTTCCTGAAAACCGACGCCGGTAAAGGTTTCGCGTTCGTCGGCCCTGCGTTCACCGACGTCAAGTACTTCGGCGACGGCGTAGGCATCGCGGTGCGCAAGGGCGACAAGGCTGAGCTGGACAAGCTCAACGCCGCCATCTTGGCCATTCGCGAGAATGGCAAATACAAGCAAATCCAGGACAAGTACTTCGCCTTCGATATCTACGGCAAGTAACACGTCCCGGCGACAAGTCTGAAATGGCGCAAGCAACAGGATCTCTGAGGTTTGCGCCATTTTTTCATCCCAACTTTCGAGGACCTGAATCATGTTGAAAGGCTACGGGGCTGTCATCCTCGATGGCGCTTGGCTGACGCTTCAGCTCGCCTTGTCGTCCATGGCCATGGCCATCGTTCTGGGCCTGATCGGCGTGGCACTGCGTCTGTCGCCGGTGCGCTGGCTGGCCTGGCTGGGCGACCTGTATTCCACGGTGATCCGTGGTATTCCCGACCTGGTGCTGATCCTGCTGATTTTCTACGGCGGCCAGGATCTGCTCAACCGCGTCGCACCGCTGCTCGGCTTTGACGAGTACATCGACCTGAACCCGTTGGCCGCCGGTATCGGCACCCTGGGCTTCATTTTCGGTGCGTACCTGTCGGAAACCTTCCGTGGTGCCTTCATGGCGATCCCCAAAGGTCAGGCCGAAGCTGGCATGGCCTACGGCATGAGCAGTTTCCAGGTGTTCTTCCGGGTGTTGGTGCCGCAGATGATTCGTCTGGCGATTCCGGGTTTCACCAACAACTGGCTGGTATTGACCAAGGCTACCGCGCTGATTTCGGTGGTGGGTCTGCAAGACATGATGTTCAAGGCCAAGCAGGCGGCGGATGCCACCCGCGAGCCTTTTACCTTCTTCCTCGCAGTGGCGGCGATGTACCTGGTGATCACCAGTGTGTCGTTGCTGGCATTGCGTCACCTTGAGAAGCGCTACTCGGTAGGCGTAAGGGCGGCTGATCTATGATCTTCGACTACAACGTCATTTGGCAGGCCTTGCCGCTGTACCTCGGCGGCCTGGTGACTACCCTCAAACTGCTCGCGCTGTCGCTGTTCTTCGGCCTGCTGTGCGCCTTGCCGCTGGGCTTGATGCGCGTCTCGAAGAACGCGACCGTCAACATGTCGGCCTGGCTCTACACCTATGTGATCCGCGGCACGCCGATGCTGGTGCAGCTGTTTTTGATCTACTACGGTCTGGCGCAGTTCGAAGCGGTGCGTGAAAGCTTCCTCTGGCCGTGGCTGTCCAGCGCAACGTTCTGTGCGTGCCTGGCGTTTGCGATCAACACCAGCGCCTACACCGCCGAAATCATCGCCGGCAGCCTGCGCGCCACGCCGAACGGCGAGATCGAAGCGGCCAAGGCCATGGGCATGTCGCGAGTCAAGATGTACAAGCGCATCCTGCTGCCGTCGGCCCTGCGCCGCGCGCTGCCGCAGTACAGCAACGAAGTGATCATGATGCTGCAGACCACCAGTCTGGCGTCCATCGTGACCCTGATCGACATCACCGGTGCCGCGCGCACGGTCAACGCCCAGTTCTACCTGCCGTTCGAGGCGTACATCACCGCCGGCGTGTTCTACCTGTGCCTGACCTTCATCCTGGTGAAGCTGTTCAAGATGGCCGAACGCCGCTGGCTGGGCTACCTGGCCCCGCGCAAGCATTGAATATCACTGACTGACTGTTTTTGTGAGAACCGACAGCATGTACAAACTTGAAGTCCAAGACCTGCATAAACGCTATGGCAGTCACGAAGTGCTCAAGGGCGTGTCCCTGAAAGCGGCAGCCGGCGATGTGATCAGCATCATCGGTTCCAGTGGCTCCGGCAAAAGTACGTTCCTGCGCTGCATCAACCTGCTGGAGCAGCCGCACGCGGGCAAGATCCTGCTCAACAACGAAGAGCTCAAGCTGGTGGCGAATAAGGACGGCGCGCTGAAGGCGGCCGACCCGAAACAGCTGCAACGCATGCGTTCGCGCCTGTCGATGGTGTTCCAGCATTTCAACCTGTGGTCGCACATGACCGCGCTGGAAAACATCATGGAGGCGCCGGTGCATGTACTTGGCATGTCCAAGGCCGAAGCACGCGAGAAAGCCGAGCACTACCTGAACAAGGTGGGCGTGGCTCATCGCAAGGATGCTTACCCAGGCCACATGTCCGGCGGCGAGCAACAGCGCGTGGCGATTGCCCGGGCGCTGGCGATGGAACCCGAGGTGATGCTGTTCGACGAACCGACCTCGGCCCTCGACCCGGAGCTGGTTGGCGACGTGTTGAAAGTCATGCAGGCCCTGGCTCAGGAAGGCCGGACCATGGTCGTGGTGACCCACGAAATGGGCTTTGCCCGTGAAGTGTCGAACCAGTTGGTGTTCCTGCACAAAGGTGTGGTCGAAGAAAGTGGCAACCCGCGCGAAGTGCTGGTGAACCCGCAATCGGAGCGTTTGCAGCAATTCCTGTCCGGCAGCTTGAAATAATCAGGACTGCCGTTGTGCACAGGGATAGTGCATGCTTCGCAGCCTGGAGGCTGGCCCCGATCCCCTGTGGGAGCTGTGCTGGTTTTGAGATTTGCGTTCATTTACGGGCTAGCATTGGCCCATGCCTTCATCACTGTTCTGCGCTTCGGATTGCCCACCATGACTGCCCATCGAATTGGTTTCCTGATTTGGCCCAGCACTAAAGCACTGACGCTTACGCTGGCTGAGGAGGCCTTGCGTGTTGCCCAGCGTGTGCATCCGGACGTGGTTTACGAGCTGTCATTCCTGCAGGCCGAACCGCCGACCGAAGGCGAATGGCAGTTGCCGGGTGAAGCGTGGACCGGCAAGCTCGAAAATTTCCAGAAGCTGTTCCTGCTCGCTGACGAGCCGCCGACCGCACTGGCGCCAGCGCTCAGCAGTGCGCTTAAACAGCTGGTGCGTGCCGGCTGTGTAATCGGCGGTCTTTCAGCCGGTGTTTATCCATTGGCGCAATTGGGCTTGCTCGACGGTTATCGCGCGGCCGTGCATTGGCGCTGGCAGGACGATTTCGCCGAGCGCTTTCCGAAAGTCATCGCCACCAGTCACCTGTTCGACTGGGATCGCGATCGCCTGACGGCGTGCGGCGGCCTGTCGGTGCTCGATTTGTTGCTGGCAGTGTTGGCCCGCGACCATGGTGCGGAACTGGCCGGTGCGGTCTCCGAGGAACTGGTAGTCGAGCGCATCCGCGAGGGCGGCGAACGCCAGCGCATTCCGCTGCAGAACCGCCTCGGTTCCAGCCATCCGAAGCTCACACAAGCCGTGTTGCTCATGGAAGCCAACATCGAAGAGCCGCTGACCACCGACGAAATCGCCCAGCACGTGTGCGTGTCCCGTCGGCAGCTGGAGCGCATCTTCAAGCAATACCTCAACCGTGTGCCGAGCCAGTACTACCTGGAACTGCGCCTGAACAAGGCCCGGCAGATGTTGATGCAAACCAGCAAGTCGATCATCCAGATCGGCCTGTCCTGTGGCTTCTCCTCGGGGCCGCACTTCTCCAGCGCCTATCGCAATTTCTTCGGCGCCACGCCGCGGGAAGATCGCAATCAGCGGCGTAGCAGTAGCCCGTTCGAATTGTCGTCGGTGCCGGCCGAACGTAGCTAGTTGGCTGTAGGAGCGAGCCTGCTCGCGATGGATTCAAGAGCGCCGCGTTTAACCAGTAAACACGCGTTATCGTTAACGACCATCGCGAGCAAGCTCGCTCCTACAGGGGAAGGTGGGCGAGCGGTAGATTTTTATCAGCACCGGCTAACTGCCTATAAACCGCCGCGCCAGTTAAACTGCGCCTTTGCGACCCTATATGTCGCATTGCCGTAAACCCGGGAAAATCCGGGGTTTGCGCTATAAGAAGTTGTCGCTTGGCGGCAAGGCCGGGCTGAAAACTGTCCTTACAATCCCCTCATCGCTCGCCAGTTTCAGGCGAGTGTTCCTTTTCAGGAGACTCCGATGTCCGTTGAGCACGCTGCGGTACAACGCGCCGATTTCGACCAGGTAATGGTTCCCAACTACGCGCCTGCCGCATTCATTCCTGTGCGTGGCGCCGGTTCCCGCGTCTGGGACCAGTCCGGTCGCGAGCTGATCGACTTCGCCGGCGGGATTGCCGTAAACGTATTGGGCCACGCGCATCCAGCGCTGGTCGGCGCGTTGACCGAGCAGGCGAACAAGCTGTGGCACGTGTCCAACGTGTTCACCAATGAGCCGGCCCTGCGCCTGGCCCATAAGCTGATCGACGCCACGTTTGCCGACCGTGCCTTCTTCTGCAACTCCGGCGCCGAAGCCAACGAGGCCGCTTTCAAGTTGGCTCGTCGTGTCGGTCATGACCGATTCGGCAGCGAGAAGTACGAGATCATCGCCGCGCTCAACAGCTTCCACGGCCGTACTCTGTTCACCGTGAACGTTGGTGGCCAGTCGAAGTATTCCGATGGCTTCGGTCCAAAAATCACTGGTATCACCCACGTGCCGTACAACGATCTGGCCGCGCTGAAAGCCGCCATTTCCGACAAGACTTGCGCCGTGGTGCTGGAGCCGATCCAGGGCGAAAGCGGTGTGATCCCGGCTGAACTGGAATACCTGCAAGGTGCCCGCGAACTCTGCACCGCGCACAACGCGCTGCTGATTTTCGACGAAGTGCAAACCGGCATGGGCCGTACCGGCCATCTGTTCGCCTACCAGCATTACGGCGTGATCCCGGACATCCTGACCAGCGCCAAGAGCCTGGGCGGTGGTTTCCCGATCGCGGCGATGCTGACCACCGAAGACCTGGCCAAGCACCTGGTCGTCGGCACCCACGGCACCACTTACGGCGGCAACCCGCTGGCGTGTGCTGTCGCGGAAGCGGTGATCGATGTGATCAACACCCCGCAAGTACTGGCCGGCGTCAACGCCAAGCACGACAAGTTCAAGGCCCGCCTTGAGCAGATCGGCGAGAAATACGGGCTGTTCACCAAGGTCCGCGGCATGGGCCTGTTGATCGGCTGTGTGCTGAGCGATGCCTGGAAAGGCAAGGCCAAGGACATCTTCAACGCCGCTGAGCAAGAAGGCCTGATGGTTCTGCAAGCCGGCCCGGACGTGGTGCGTTTCGCCCCAAGCCTGGTGGTGGAAGATGCCGATATCGATGCCGGCCTGGACCGCTTCGAACGTGCCGCAGCAAAACTGACGCAAGCCTGATAGACCCTTCGACGCCTGACCTTTCAGGCGTCGAACCCAATTTTTGTTCCGGCCCTGCTTTTCTGGTGTGTCAGGCGACATCATTGTTGCTGATCCACCATCGCGAGCAGGCTCGCTCCTACAAGGGGCCGGCTATTTTCCTCAAAGAATTTTAGAAAAAGGAGTGACACCATGCTGGTGATGCGCCCCGCGCAAATGGCTGATCTGGGCGAGGTACAGCGTCTGGCTGCGGACAGCCCGATTGGTGTCACTTCCTTGCCGGATGACGTTGAACGCCTGAGCGACAAGATCGCGGCAAGCGAAGCCTCGTTCGCCGCCGAAGTGAGCTTCAACGGCGAGGAAAGCTATTTCTTCGTCCTCGAAGACTCTGCCACCGGCAAGCTGGTCGGTTGCTCGGCCATCGTGGCGTCGGCCGGTTACTCCGAACCGTTCTACAGCTTCCGCAACGAAACCTTCGTGCACGCTTCCCGCGAGCTGAAAATTCACAACAAGATCCACGTGCTCTCGCAGTGCCACGACCTGACCGGCAACAGCTTGCTGACCAGTTTCTACGTGCAGCGGGATCTGGTGGGCTCGCCTTGGTCAGAGCTCAATTCCCGTGGCCGTCTGCTGTTCGTCGCCAGCCACCCGGAGCGTTTTGCCGATTCCGTGGTGACCGAGATCGTCGGTTACAGCGATGAAAATGGCGACTCGCCATTCTGGGACGCCATCGGTCGCAACTTTTTCGACCTCAACTACGCTGAAGCCGAGCGTCTGTGCGGCCTGAAGAGCCGGACGTTCCTCGCCGAACTGATGCCGCATTACCCGATCTACGTGCCCCTGCTGCCGGACTCCGCGCAAGAAGCCATGGGCCAGGTGCACCCGCGGGCGCAGATCACCTTCGACATCCTGATGCGCGAAGGCTTCGAGACCGATCACTACATCGACATCTTCGACGGCGGCCCGACCCTGCATGCCCGTGTCTCGGGGATCCGTTCGATCGCCCAGAGCCGTGTGGTGCCGGTGAAGATCGGTGAGCCGGTCAAAGGTGTCGGTCGCCAGTATCTGGTTGCCAATGCCCAGTTGCAGGACTACCGCGCGGTCATGCTCGAGCTTGACTACGCGCCGGGTAAACCGGTGACCCTGGACCTGGAAGCGGCCGAAGCCCTGGGCGTCGGCGAGGGTGCCAGCGTGCGCCTGGTGGCGGTTTAACGTCGCAATTGATGCCTAGAAAGCAGCGAAGTTTCACGGGTGGCGCAAGCGGCCCGTTTGAGGAGATAGCATGATCGTTCGTCCCGTACGCAGCAGCGATTTACCCGCTCTGATCGACCTGGCCCGCAGCACCGGCACCGGCCTGACCACCTTGCCGGCCAACGAAGAGCGGCTGGCCCATCGGGTCGGCTGGGCCGAGAAGACCTTTCGCGGCGAAGCCGGGCGGGGTGATGCGGACTATCTGTTCGTGCTCGAAGATGATGACGGTCGCGTGGTGGGTATTTCCGCCATTGCCGGCGCCGTCGGCCTGCGTGAGCCCTGGTACAACTTCCGGGTCGGTCTGACAGTCAGCGCTTCGCAAGAGCTGAACATCTATCGTGAAATCCCGACGCTGTTCCTGGCCAACGACCTGACCGGCAACTCCGAGCTGTGCTCGCTGTTCCTGCACGCCGATTACCGCAGTGGCCTCAACGGTCGCATGCTGTCCAAGGCGCGGATGCTGTTCATCGCCGAGTTCCCGCAACTGTTCGGCAACAAGATCATCGCCGAAATGCGCGGTGTTTCCGACGAAGCCGGGCGTTCGCCGTTCTGGGAAAGCCTGGGCCGGCACTTCTTCAAGATGGAGTTCAGCCAGGCTGACTACCTGACCGGCGTCGGCAACAAGGCGTTCATCGCCGAACTGATGCCGAAATTCCCGCTGTACACCTGCTTCCTGTCGCCGGATGCGCGCAACGTCATCGGTCAGGTGCACCCGGACACCGAGCCGGCGCTGGCCATGCTCAAGAGCGAAGGCTTCAGCTACCAGGGCTACGTCGACATTTTCGACGCAGGTCCTGCGATCGAATGCGAAACCGGCAAGATCCGCGCCGTGCGCGACAGCCAGGCGCTGGTGCTGGCCGTTGGCACGCCAGGCGACGACGCCACGCCATTCATCATTCACAACCGCAAGCGCGAAGACTGCCGCATCACTGCCGCTCCGGCACGTCTGGCCGCCGGCACTCTGGTGGTCGATTCGAAGACCGCCAAACGTCTTCAACTCAACGCTGGCGATCAAGTGCGCGCCGTGGCGTTGTCCGCAGCTCGGGAGTCGAAATAATGAAGTCGCTTTACATCGCAGGTGAATGGCTGGCAGGTGAGGGCGAAGCCTTCGAGTCGCTGAACCCGGTGACCCAGCAGGTGCTGTGGTCCGGCGTCGGTGCCACCGCCGCTCAGGTCGAGTCGGCTGTGCACGCGGCGCGTCAGGCGTTCCCGGGCTGGGCGCGGCGTACCCTGGAAGAACGCATTTCGGTGCTGGAAGCCTTTGCTGCTGCCCTGAAGACCCACGCGGACGAACTGGCTCATACCATCGGCGAAGAAACCGGCAAACCCCTGTGGGAAGCGGCGACTGAAGTCACCAGCATGGTCAACAAGATTGCCATCTCGGTGCAGAGCTACCGCGAACGTACCGGCGAGAAGAGCGGTCCGTTGGGCGATGCCACCGCTGTGCTGCGCCATAAACCCCACGGTGTGGTGGCAGTGTTCGGTCCTTACAACTTCCCGGGTCACCTGCCGAACGGCCACATCGTGCCGGCACTGCTGGCCGGTAACAGCGTGCTGTTCAAGCCAAGCGAACTGACACCGAAAGTCGCCGAGTTGACGGTCAAGTGCTGGATCGAGGCCGGTCTGCCGGCCGGCGTATTGAATTTGCTGCAAGGCGCTCGCGAAACCGGTATCGCCCTGGCGGCGAACCCGGGCATCGACGGCCTGTTCTTCACCGGCTCCAGCCGCACCGGCAATCACCTGCACCAGCAATTCGCCGGTCGTCCGGACAAGATCCTGGCGCTGGAGATGGGCGGTAACAACCCGCTGGTGGTCGATCAGGTTGCGGACCTCGATGCCGCGGTGTACACGATCATTCAGTCGGCGTTCATCTCCGCCGGCCAGCGCTGCACCTGCGCCCGGCGCTTGCTGGTGCCACAAGGTGCCTGGGGCGACTCGCTGCTGGCGCGTCTGGTGGCGGTCAGCTCGACAATTGAAGTCGGTGCCTTCGATCAGCAACCGGCGCCGTTCATGGGCTCGGTGGTTTCCCTTGGTGCTGCGAAAGCGTTGATGGATGCGCAAGAACATCTGCTGGCCAACGGCGCCGTGGCGCTGCTGGAAATGACTCAGCCTCAGGCTCATTCGGCCTTGCTGACCCCGGGCATCCTGGATGTGACCACTGTCGCCGATCGTCCTGACGAAGAACTGTTCGGCCCGTTGCTGCAGGTGATCCGCTACGTTGATTTTGCAGCGGCGATCGCTGAAGCCAACGACACTGCCTACGGTCTGGCCGCCGGCCTGCTGTCGGATTCCGAAGCGCGTTACCAGCAATTCTGGCTGGAAAGCCGCGCCGGTATCGTCAACTGGAACAAACAGCTGACCGGTGCCGCGAGCAGCGCGCCGTTCGGCGGCGTCGGCGCCTCGGGCAACCACCGCGCCAGTGCCTACTACGCGGCGGATTACTGCGCGTATCCGGTGGCCTCGCTGGAAACGCCGAGCCTGGTATTGCCTGCCGCCCTGACGCCTGGCGTGAAGATGGCGTGATGCCCATCGCCAGCAGGCTGGCTCCCACAGGTTCGGTGGTGGATACACATTTGGTGTACGACACAAACCCTGTAGGAGCGAGCCTGCTCGCGATGGCCGCGCCTCGGTCTCAAATCTAGTTACTGAAGCCTATAACAACAGATTCTCGTGGAGCCTCGCCGATGAAATCCTATGAAGTCAATTTTGACGGTCTAGTGGGGCCGACCCACAACTACGGCGGCCTGTCCTACGGCAACGTCGCGTCCCAGAGCAACAGCCAGCAGTCTTCCAACCCCAAGGAAGCGGCGCTGCAAGGCCTGGCAAAAATGAAAGCGCTGATGGAAATGGGTTTCCAGCAAGGCGTACTGGCACCGCAAGAGCGCCCGGATGTGGCCGCACTGCGTCGCCTGGGCTTTGGCGGCACCGACGCTCAAGTGATCGAGCGCGCTGCCAAAGAGGCGATGCCGCTGCTGGTGGCCAGTTGCTCGGCCTCGAGCATGTGGGTGGCCAACGCCGCCACCGTCAGCCCGAGCGCCGACACGGCTGACGGTCGCGTGCATTTCACCGCGGCCAACCTCAATTGCAAATACCACCGCAGCATCGAACACCCGACTACCAGCCGCGTGCTGGGGGCGATGTTCGCTGACCAGAAACACTTCGCCCACCACGCCGCCTTGCCGGCCGTGGCGCAATTCGGTGACGAAGGCGCGGCCAACCACACGCGTTTCTGCCGTGAATACGGCGAAGCCGGTGTCGAGTTCTTCGTATTCGGCCGCAGCGCGTTCGACACCCGCTACCCGGCACCGCAGAAGTACCCGGCGCGCCAGACCCTCGAAGCATCCCAGGCCGTTGCCCGTTTGCACGGCTTGAGCGATGACGGCGTGGTCTACGCCCAGCAGAACCCGTCGGTGATTGATCAGGGTGTGTTCCACAACGACGTGATCGCAGTCGGCAACGGCGAAGTGCTGTTCTATCACGAGGACGCGTTCCTCGAGACCGAGAAGATGCTCGCTGAATTGCAGAGCAAACTCGCCAAAGTCGGTGGGAAATTTCAGTCTGTCTGTGTTCCGCGTTCCGCGGTCAGCGTGGAAGACGCGGTTCGTTCCTACCTGTTCAATAGCCAACTGCTGTCGCGTCCTGACGGCTCCATGCTGTTGATCGTTCCGGAAGAATGCCGTGGCAACGAGCGTGTCTGGCAATACTTGCAGGGTTTGACCAGCTCCGGCGGCCTGATCCGCGAAGTGAAAGTCTTCGATCTCAAGCAGAGCATGCAGAACGGCGGTGGCCCGGCTTGCCTGCGGTTGCGCGTCGCACTCAACGAAACCGAGCTGGCGGCCGTCAATCAAGGGGTTATCATGACGGCGCCGTTGTACGGCACACTGACCGAATGGGTCGAGAAGCACTACCGCGACCGCATGACCGAAAACGATCTGGCGGACCCGCAATTGCTGCTTGAGTGCCGGACGGCACTGGATGAACTGACGCAAATCCTTAAACTGGGCGCGGTTTATCCATTCCAGATCAATTGATCGACGGCGCGCCGCCCTGTATGGCAGCGCGCTGCTTCATCTCAAACGAGAGCGTAAAGACATGAGCGATACCCTGCAGCTGATCCTTGAAGACACCGACGGCACGCAACTGGAGACTACCTGCACCCGCGTCGCGGTCATGTGGCAAGGCAAAGAGCTGTGGATCCAGCAGGACGGCCGCGGCCAACTGTTGATCGGCGTGGACGTCGAAGAAGGCGACGCCGAATACGCCAACCTGCTGTTGCGCCCATTGGCGACTAATCTGGTAAGTCTGCAACTGGAGATGGAACCGGCTGAACTCGGCGACGACGAGGATCACGTTCACGGCCCGGATTGCAACCACGACCACTAAGGAAACCGCTCTATGCTCGCCCTCGGCAAACTGCTTGAACTGACCCTCGCCGGCCGTGAACCGGCGGAGAAGACTCAACTGACTGTCGAAGGCGTGCGCATGCGCTGGTTGAGCGAAGGTGCGCTGGAAGTCCGGCCACCTGAAGCGCGTGACAATGGCCTGGACCTGCTGCTGTCGGCGGGGATCCACGGCAATGAAACAGCGCCGATCGAGTTGCTCGATCGCCTGTTGCACGACATTGCCCGCGGCGACTTGAAGCCGCGCGCACGTATTCTGTTCCTGTTCGGCAACCCCGAGGCGATTCGCAAGGGCGAGCGTTTCGTCGAGCAGGACGTCAATCGGCTGTTCAATGGCCGTCATGAACAAAGCAGTGGCTGCGAAGCCTTGCGTGCTTGTGAGCTGGAGCGGTTGGCGGCGAGTTTCTTCTGTCTGCCTGATCGTCAGCGCCTGCATTACGACCTGCACACGGCCATTCGTGGCTCGAAAATCGAGCAGTTTGCCTTGTACCCATGGAAAGAAGACCGCCAGCATTCGCGTCAGGAACTGGCGCGCCTGCGCGCCGCCGGCATGGAAGCGGTTTTGCTGCAGAACAAGCCGTCCATCGTGTTCAGCTCCTACACCTACGACAAGCTCGGTGCCGAAGCTTTCACCCTGGAACTCGGCAAGGCGCGGCCATTCGGGCAGAACGCCGGGGTCAATGTCTCGCTGCTGGAGGCGCGCCTCAAGCAGATCATCGAAGGCACCGAGCCGGAATTGACTGACAAAGCACTGGACGGTTTGCAGCTGTACAGCGTGGCACGGGAAATCATCAAGCACAGCGACAGCTTCCGCCTGAACCTGCCGGCGGACATCGAGAATTTTTCGGAGCTGGAAGTGGGTTATCTGCTGGCGGAAGACATTGCCAACACCCGCTGGATCATCGAGGAGGAGGGCGCCCGGATCATCTTCCCGAACCCCAAGGTGAAGAACGGTTTGCGTGCCGGCATCCTGGTCGTGCCGACCACCGACGAAAACCTGGCCTGAATTCAGCGTAGAACCCATGTAGGAGCGAGCCTGCTCGCGATRGCGGTGTATCAGTCAGCATAAATGTCGACTGACAGTCCGCCATCGCGAGCAGGCTCGCTCCTACAGGTTTTGCGGTGATTATACGGCTAGCGCACGCGGCTCGGTGCGACGCAGCGAACGGATCTTCAGCAACGTATCCGCACAGGTCTTCGCCGCTTCCTGGCCTTTATGCAGGAAATGCTCGAAGAAGAACTTCTGGTGCTCTTCGCCGGCATGGAAGTGGTGCGGGGTCAGGGACACCGAGAACACCGGCACTTCGGTTTCCAGCTGAACCTGCATCAGGCCGCTGACCACCGACTGGGCGACGAACTCGTGACGGTAGATCCCGCCGTCCACCACCAGGGCTGCCGCGACGATGCCGGCATAACGACCGGTCTTGGCCAGCAACTTGGCGTGCAGGGGCATTTCAAAGGCACCGCCGACTTCGAAGAAATCGATGTCGGATTCCTGATAACCCTGGGCAATCATTTCGGCGACGAAGCCTTTGCGGCTCTGATCGACAATATCCTTGTGCCAGCAGGCCTGGATGAACGCAACGCGCTCGCCGTGGTGGTGTTTGCTTTTGCTGTCTATTGCGGTGGGTTGCATGTTCTGACTCCTGTTTGTGTGAAAAACAGGGCGTTATGAATCGAAGGGGATCTGAGGGTACGCACGCTCGCATGAATGCCGGCGGACGGCCCTTTGCAGTCAATCCCGTTCTCTCTTCATCCGGACTATGACCGTCGGCCCCGGGATCACACCGGGTCTGCTGACCTTGCTGCCAGGCACTGCCGAAGCCGTGCTGTCACCAAGCGCTCGCGGGCTATGCGCATTGCGCGCAATTACCGCCGGTGGGGAGTTGCACCCCGCCCTGAGAACGTTTTTGCCGCTGGAAAGTTTGGCGGCGCAGCGTTTTTAACACATATTTGCGGTATGCGCATGGCCCCTTTTGGATGATTGTTATCGACTTTTCCGTTGGTTTAATTGGCCTTTTCCTGCGCAAGGGTTGATTAATCGTCGCCATGCCCGCAGTAATTCTTTCCTGAAAGGGATTTCCCCTGCTTACCGAGGCCGGATTCATGAGCGTTATCGATCTTCGCAGCGACACCGTCACCCAACCTTCCACCGGCATGCTCGACGCGATGGCCAGTGCGGCCACCGGTGACGACGTGTATGGCGAAGATCCGACGGTCAATCGCCTGGAAGCTGAGCTGGCCCAACGCCTGGGCTTCGCCGCAGCGCTGTTCGTGCCAACCGGCACCATGAGCAATCTGCTGGGTTTGATGGCCCACTGCGAACGCGGTGACGAGTACATCGTCGGCCAGCAGGCTCACACCTATAAGTACGAAGGTGGCGGCGCGGCGGTGCTCGGTTCGATCCAGCCGCAACCGCTGGAAGTGCAGGCCGACGGTTCGCTGGACCTGGCCCACGTCGCCGCAGCGATCAAACCGGACGACTTCCACTTTGCGCGTACCCGCTTGCTGGCGCTGGAAAACACCATGCAGGGCAAGGTCCTGCCGCTGGAGTACCTGGCCCGGGCGCGCAGTTTTACCCGCGAAAACGGTTTGCAGCTGCATCTGGATGGGGCTCGCCTGTACAACGCTGCGGTCAAGCTGGGTGTCGATGCCCGGGAAATCACCCAGTATTTCGATTCCGTCTCGGTGTGCCTGTCCAAAGGGCTGGGCGCCCCGGTCGGTTCGGTGCTGTGCGGCTCGGCCGAGCTGATCGGCAAGGCCCGGCGCCTGCGCAAGATGGTCGGTGGCGGCATGCGTCAGGCCGGGATTCTGGCGGCGGCAGGCCTGTACGCGCTGGATCACAACGTTCAGCGCCTGGCCGATGACCACGCCAACGCGCAATACCTGGCCGAAGGCCTGCGGGCGGCGGGCTTCGAAGTCGAACCGGTGCAAACCAACATGGTTTACGTGCAGATGGGCGACAAGGCCGAGGCCATCAAGGCCTTTTGTGCCGAGCGCGGGATCAAGCTCAGTGCCGCCGCGCGTCTGCGCATGGTCACGCACATGGACGTCAGCCGTGGGCAAATCGAGCAAGTCGTCGCGACATTCGTCGACTTTTCTGGCAAGTGACGGCGTTAACCGTCTAAATGAGTGTTTGCAACGTACAAACACACTGTACCTAGTCACTAACGCCGATATAATGCGGCCCTTTGCCGTCGCTTCGTCTGTTGACGTTTCGAACAGGCCTTTGGCCGCAGCCTCCGTGGAAGAACCTAATGAAAAGCGCAGAAATCCGTGAAGCCTTCCTTCGCTTCTTCGAAGAGCAAGGCCACACCCGTGTAGCCTCCAGCTCTTTGATTCCGGGCAACGACCCAACCCTGCTGTTCACTAACGCGGGGATGAACCAGTTCAAGGACTGCTTCCTGGGCCAGGAAAAGCGCGCGTACACCCGCGCCGTCAGCAGCCAGAAATGCGTGCGCGCCGGCGGCAAGCACAACGACCTGGAAAACGTCGGTTATACCGCCCGTCACCACACCTTCTTCGAAATGCTGGGTAACTTCAGTTTCGGCGATTACTTCAAGCGTGATGCCATCACCTACGCCTGGAACTTCCTGACGTCCGACAAGTGGTTGAACCTGCCGAAGGAAAAGCTCTGGGTCACCGTCTACGCCAGCGATGACGAGGCGTACGACATCTGGACCAAGGAAATCGGGGTTCCAGCCGAGCGCATGGTGCGCATCGGCGATAACAAGGGCGCGCCATACGCCTCCGACAACTTCTGGACCATGGGCGATACCGGCCCGTGCGGTCCTTGCACCGAGATTTTCTACGATCACGGCGCCGACATCTGGGGCGGCCCACCGGGCTCGCCGGAAGAAGACGGCGACCGTTACATCGAGATCTGGAACAACGTGTTCATGCAGTTCAACCGCACCGCCGATGGCGTGTTGCACCCGCTGCCAGCGCCGTCGGTCGACACCGGCATGGGCCTGGAGCGGATCAGTGCCGTGCTGCAGCACGTTCACTCGAACTATGAAATCGACCTGTTCCAGAGCCTGCTGAGCGCTTCGGCCAAGGCCATCGGCTGCACCAACGACGCCCAGGCTTCGCTGAAAGTGGTGGCTGACCACATCCGTTCCTGCGGCTTCCTGATCGCCGACGGCGTGCTGCCGTCCAACGAAGGCCGTGGCTACGTGCTGCGCCGGATCATCCGTCGCGCCTGCCGTCACGGTAACAAACTGGGTGCCAAGGGCAGCTTCTTCTACCAGATCGTCGCGGCCCTGGTCGCCGAGATGGGCGAAGCTTTCCCGGAGCTGAAATCCCAGCAGGCGCACATTGAACGCGTGCTGAAGGCCGAAGAAGAGCAATTCGCCAAGACCCTGGAGCAGGGCCTGAAAATCCTCGAGCAGGATCTGGCTGAACTCAAGGGCGACGTGGTGCCCGGCGACGTAGTGTTCAAACTCTACGACACCTACGGTTTCCCGATGGACCTGACCGGCGACATCGCTCGCGAGCGCAGCCTGACCATCGACGAAGCAGGTTTCGAACGTGAGATGGAAGCCCAGCGCGTCCGTGCCCGTTCCGCCAGTTCCTTCGGCATGGACTACAACAGCCTGGTCAAGGTGGACGTGGCCACCGAGTTCACCGGTTACATCGCTCACAGCGGTTCCGCCAAAATCGTTGCGCTGTATAAAGATGGCCAGCCAGTCGACGTATTGAGCGAAGGCGATGAGGGCGTGATCGTTCTCGACAAGACGCCGTTCTATGCTGAGTCCGGTGGCCAGATCGGTGATTGCGGTTACCTGCAGGCGGGCAGTGCGCGTTTCGACGTGCGTGACACCACCAAGACCGGCGGTGCGTTCCTGCACCACGGTATCCTGGATTCGGGTAGCCTGATCGTCGGTGCGCCGGTCGAGACCCACGTTGACGCCGAGGTGCGTCACGCCACGTCGTTGAACCACTCGGCGACTCACCTGCTGCACGCTGCATTGCGCCAGGTGCTGGGCGATCACGTTCAACAGAAAGGCTCGTTGGTCGACAGTCAGCGCCTGCGTTTTGACTTCAGCCACTTCGAAGCCATCAAGCCTGAACAGTTGAAGGCGCTGGAAGACATCGTCAATGCCGAGATTCGCAAGAACTCTGCCGTTGAAACCGAAGAAACCGACATCGAAACCGCCAAGCAAAAAGGCGCCATGGCGCTGTTCGGCGAGAAGTACGGCGACAGTGTGCGCGTGCTGAGCATGGGCGATTTTTCCGTCGAGCTGTGCGGCGGTATCCACGCCAACCGTACCGGCGACATCGGCCTGCTGAAAATCATCAGCGAAGGCGGTGTGGCATCGGGTGTGCGTCGTATCGAAGCCGTCACCGGTGCGCAAGCGCTGGCCTACTTGAACGCGGCGGAAGAACAACTCAAGGAAGCGGCCAGCCTGGTCAAGGGCAGCCGCGACAACCTGATCGACAAGCTGTCGGCTGTGCTGGAGCGCAACCGTCTGCTGGAGAAGCAACTCGAGCAGTTGCAGGCCAAGGCTGCCAGTGCCGCGGGCGACGATCTGTCGGCCCAGGCGCTGGACGTCAAGGACGTGAAAGTGCTGGCCGTGCGTCTGGACGGTCAGGATGGCAAGGCGCTGCTGGCGCTGGTCGATCAACTGAAAAACAAACTCGGCCGCGCAGTGATCCTGCTCGGCAGTGTCCATGAGGAAAAGGTCGTTCTGGTTGCAGGCGTAACCAAAGACCTGACTGGCCAACTCAAAGCCGGTGATTTGATGAAGCAAGCCGCTGCGGCAGTGGGCGGGAAGGGCGGTGGTCGTCCAGACATGGCGCAAGGCGGCGGTACCGACGCTGGCGCACTGGATGCGGCACTGGCCCTGACCGTTCCGTTTGTAGAGCAGGGTCTATAAGGCAGTGCTTGCGGCCCGTAGTCTAGTGGTGGGCCGCAACGCTGTTTGAGTGATTATTTGGGCGCCCTTCATGGGCAGAGGCGGCTTTGAAATGGCTTTGATCGTACAGAAATTTGGAGGCACCTCGGTCGGCACCGTCGAGAGAATCGAGCAGGTCGCCGACAAGGTTAAGAAATTCCGCGATGCCGGCGATGACCTGGTGGTTGTGCTGTCTGCAATGAGCGGCGAAACCAACCGTCTGATCGATCTGGCCAAGCAAATCAGTGGCGACGGCCAACCGGTTCCGCGCGAGCTGGACGTGATCGTCTCCACCGGTGAGCAGGTGACGATTGCCCTGTTGGCCATGGCGCTGATCAAGCGTGGCGTGCCGGCGGTGTCGTACACCGGCAACCAGGTGCGGATCCTGACGGATAGCGCGCACAATAAAGCGCGTATCCTGCAGATTGATGACCAGAAGATTCGCGGTGACCTGAAGGCAGGTCGTGTGGTGGTTGTCGCCGGTTTCCAGGGCGTCGACGAGCACGGCAACATCACCACCCTCGGTCGTGGCGGTTCCGACACCACCGGCGTGGCGTTGGCGGCAGCCCTGAAGGCTGACGAATGCCAGATCTACACCGACGTCGACGGCGTCTACACCACCGACCCGCGTGTGGTGTCCGTGGCTCAGCGCCTGGACAAGATCACCTTCGAAGAGATGCTGGAAATGGCCAGCCTCGGTTCCAAGGTGTTGCAGATCCGCGCGGTCGAGTTCGCCGGCAAGTACAACGTTCCGCTGCGCGTACTGCACAGCTTCAAGGAGGGTCCGGGCACCCTCATTACTATTGATGAAGAGGAAACCATGGAACAGCCGATCATTTCCGGTATCGCTTTCAACCGCGATGAAGCCAAGCTGACCATCCGTGGCGTGCCAGACATCCCGGGCGTTGCCTTCAAGATTCTCGGCCCGATCAGTGCCGCGAACATCGAAGTCGACATGATCGTGCAGAACGTCGCGCACGATAACACCACCGACTTCACCTTCACCGTGCACCGCAACGACTACCAGGCAGCGCAAGCCGTGCTGGAAAAGACCGCTGGCGAGCTGGGTGCCCGTGAAGTCGTGGGCGACACCAAGATCGCCAAGGTGTCGATCGTCGGCGTTGGCATGCGTTCTCACGCAGGCGTGGCCAGCCGCATGTTCGAATCCCTGGCCAAGGAAAGCATCAACATCCAGATGATCTCGACTTCGGAAATCAAAGTCTCCGTAGTGATCGAAGAGAAGTACCTGGAACTGGCTGTGCGCGCTCTGCACACGGCTTTCGAACTGGACGCACCGGCCCGCCAGGGCGAGTGATGCGTTTGCCAAAAGGCGCGGTCTGACCGCGCCTTTTGTTTTTTTGAATGGCGTGACCCCCGAGGCTGTTCTTTTGCTCGCGCTAGTCAATACTCAGGCATGTAGGGCTGCGACCGCTCCGGTTGTGGGTCGAGTGCCTTTTTTTTGCAGACTGTTGTCCCTGAAATGTAATGCGTGAGGAGAAAGGTATGCTGATTCTGACTCGTCGGTGCGCAGAAAGCCTGATTATCGGTGATGGCGAAATCACCGTGACCGTGCTCGGCGTAAAAGGAAATCAAGTGCGCATCGGTGTTAATGCCCCCAAAGAGGTGGCGGTTCACCGGGAGGAAATTTACCTGCGTATCAAGAAAGAGAAGGACGAAGAACCAAGCCATTAATTTTTATCGTTTTTTATGTTTGCAAACGGGGAAGAAGCTGGTTAATATACGCCCCGTGTTGCGGAGAGCTGGCCGAGTGGCCGAAGGCGCTCCCCTGCTAAGGGAGTACACCTCAAAAGGGTGTCGGGGGTTCGAATCCCCCGTTCTCCGCCATTATTTGCGTAGTACGTTGTAATCTGGCTTCTTCGGTAAGTTGTTGAAATTACTAGAAAAAGTGCTTGACATAGAGATTAGACGGCCTATAATGCGCGGCAACAAATGCACTCGTAGCTCAGCTGGATAGAGTACTCGGCTACGAACCGAGCGGTCACAGGTTCGAATCCTGTCGAGTGCACCATTTAAGAGTTAGTTGCAGTAATGCAAGTAACTTGGCTTCAGCCAGTTGTGGTCTGGTCTAAAAACACAAAATGCACTCGTAGCTCAGCTGGATAGAGTACTCGGCTACGAACCGAGCGGTCACAGGTTCGAATCCTGTCGAGTGCACCATACAACAGAAAGCCCGCATTTAATGCGGGCTTTTTGCCGTCCGGGATTTGGCTTTTCCTTTCGTGCATCCTCTCTCGTCGAACTCCACGTTTGCGCTGCGACCCCTCCGGGTGTCGTAACGGTAGCTCGTGGCTGAATTGCGAATATTGATCTTGTCCGGCTTGCCGAGGGCGCTTTCGACGTCTTGCTGGCTCATGCCGGCAACCACTCGCCGATTGATGATCGCTTCGCGGCGCTCCCTGGCACTGATCAGGTTTCCACACTTGTCCTGCGCCTGACCGACTACGGTCGGCTCTTTCCTTTTGATTTTCATTCCTGGTGTTTCACGGGGTTCGGCTTGCGGCATAAGCATCATCGCGCTGCCGGGTGTAAAGGCGCGGACGTCCTGAAGTGAAACGCTTTCTCCCGTGGCACAGCTCAGCGTGGTGAAGGTAATGCGCCCATTGGCCGCCTCGCAGCGGTGAACGGTGGTGGCGAGCGCCTGGGGCAGGGGGCCGAGCAGGGTGAGCAGTAAAAAGAACTGTGCAATTGATGGCATCAGGCGTCCTCCATGACGTTCCTTTTCAAGGGGGCGTTCTCAATTAGTTTCCCCGCCGCGTTGTCGCCTTAAAGCTGGCCAGGCAAGGCGTAGGCCGCTGGGAATGGTTGTTCCCTTTCCAAGGCCTGCAACGCAGCCTGGCCAGCTTTAAGGCAYAACCCGAAGGGCCGGGCCTGCTGTTGTGCAGGGCTGTGTTGCTCGAAGCTGATTTGGAATGACCAAACTGCGCTTCTCGCGCCTTGCCCTGCAC
>NZ_JBFUHY010000088.1:0-19072 GCF_056402155.1 Pseudomonas sp. P4_C1 | reverse complement strand
CTCTACTTCGAGAGCTATGTCGTTATCGATCCAGGCATGACCACCCTTGAAAAAGGTCAGCTGCTCAACGACGAGCAGTACTTCGAAGCGCTGGAAGAGTTCGGCGACGATTTCGATGCCCGCATGGGTGCCGAAGCTGTCCGCGAACTGCTGCACGCTATCGACCTGGAACACGAGATTGGCCGCCTGCGTGAAGAAATTCCGCAAACCAACTCCGAAACCAAGATCAAGAAGCTGTCCAAGCGTCTGAAGTTGATGGAAGCCTTCCAGGGTTCCGGCAACCTGCCAGAGTGGATGGTGCTGACCGTTCTGCCGGTTCTGCCGCCAGATCTGCGTCCACTGGTCCCGCTCGATGGCGGTCGCTTCGCGACTTCCGACCTCAACGATCTGTATCGTCGAGTGATCAACCGTAACAACCGCTTGAAGCGCCTGCTGGATCTGTCCGCTCCGGACATCATCGTGCGCAACGAAAAGCGTATGTTGCAGGAAGCCGTCGACGCACTGCTCGACAACGGTCGTCGTGGCCGCGCTATCACCGGCTCCAACAAGCGTCCTCTGAAATCCCTGGCTGACATGATCAAGGGTAAGCAGGGTCGTTTCCGTCAGAACTTGCTCGGTAAGCGTGTTGACTACTCCGGCCGTTCGGTAATTACCGTAGGTCCGACCCTGCGTCTGCACCAGTGCGGTCTGCCGAAGAAGATGGCTCTCGAGCTGTTCAAACCGTTCATTTTCGGCAAGCTTGAAATGCGTGGTCTCGCTACCACCATCAAGGCTGCCAAGAAGATGGTCGAGCGCGAGCTGCCAGAGGTTTGGGACGTTCTCGCTGAAGTGATTCGCGAACACCCGGTTCTTCTCAACCGTGCACCGACCCTTCACCGTCTGGGTATCCAGGCGTTTGAACCGGTACTGATCGAAGGTAAGGCTATCCAGCTGCACCCTCTGGTCTGCGCCGCGTACAACGCCGACTTCGACGGCGACCAAATGGCCGTGCACGTACCGCTGACGCTGGAAGCCCAGCTCGAAGCGCGTGCGTTGATGATGTCGACCAACAACATTCTGTCGCCAGCCAACGGTGAGCCAATCATCGTTCCGTCGCAGGACGTTGTATTGGGTCTGTACTACATGACTCGTGAAGCGATCAACGCCAAGGGCGAAGGTCGTGTGTTCGCGGATCTGCAAGAAGTTGACCGTGTGTTCCGTGCCGGCGAAGCCGCACTGCACGCCAAGGTCAAGGTGCGGATCAACGAAACCGTCAACGACCGTGATGGCGGCAGCGTGAGCAACACCCGTATCGTCGACACCACTGTCGGCCGTGCGCTGTTGTTCCAGGTTGTGCCAAAAGGTCTGTCCTACGACGTCGTCAACCTGCCGATGAAGAAAAAGGCGATCTCCAAGCTGATCAACCAGTGCTATCGCGTGGTTGGTCTGAAAGAGACCGTGATCTTCGCTGACCAGTTGATGTACACCGGTTTTGCTTATTCGACCATTTCCGGCGTTTCCATCGGTGTTAACGACTTCGTTATCCCGGATGAAAAAGCCCGCATCATCAATGCTGCTACTGATGAAGTGAAAGAGATCGAAAGCCAGTACGCCTCCGGCCTGGTAACCCAGGGCGAGAAGTACAACAAAGTGATCGACCTTTGGTCCAAGGCGAACGACGAAGTTTCCAAGGCGATGATGGCCAACCTCTCGAAAGAGAAAGTCATCGACCGTCATGGCGTCGAAGTSGACCAGGAATCCTTCAACTCGATGTACATGATGGCCGACTCGGGTGCGCGGGGTTCCGCAGCACAGATTCGTCAGCTGGCCGGTATGCGTGGCCTGATGGCCAAGCCGGACGGTTCCATCATTGAAACGCCGATTACCGCGAACTTCCGTGAAGGTTTGAGCGTACTTCAGTACTTCATCTCCACTCACGGTGCTCGTAAGGGTCTTGCGGATACCGCGTTGAAAACGGCTAACTCCGGTTACCTGACTCGTCGTCTGGTAGACGTTGCACAAGATCTGGTTGTAACCGAGATCGATTGCGGCACCGAGCACGGTCTGCTGATGACTCCGCACATTGAAGGCGGTGACGTTGTAGAGCCGTTGGGTGAGCGCGTATTGGGTCGTGTTATCGCCCGTGACGTATTCAAGCCAGGTACCGAGGACGTCATCGTTCCTGCCGGCACCCTGGTAGACGAGAAGTGGGTCGAGTTCATCGAGCTCAACAGCATCGACGAAGTGATCGTGCGTTCGCCGATCAGCTGCGAAACCCGTTTCGGCATCTGCGCCAAGTGCTACGGTCGTGATCTGGCTCGTGGTCACCAGGTGAACATCGGTGAAGCGGTCGGCGTTATCGCTGCCCAGTCCATCGGTGAGCCGGGTACCCAGCTGACGATGCGTACGTTCCACATCGGTGGTGCGGCAAGCCGGACCTCCGCAGCCGACAGCGTTCAGGTGAAGAATGGCGGTACTGTCCGTCTGCACAACCTGAAGCATGTTGAGCGAGTGGATGGTCACCTGGTTGCCGTGTCCCGTTCCGGTGAGCTGGCCATCGCTGATGACTTCGGTCGTGAGCGTGAGCGTTACAAGCTGCCATACGGTGCCGTGATTTCGGTTAAAGAAGGTGACAAGGTCGAAGCTGGCGCCATCGTGGCCAAGTGGGATCCGCACACTCACCCGATCGTTACCGAAATGAAAGGTACCGTGACCTACGTGGGCATGGAAGAAGGCATCACGATCAAGCGTCAGACTGACGAATTGACCGGTATGACCAACATTGAAGTACTCGACGCCAAAGATCGTCCAGCTGCCGGTAAGGACATCCGTCCTGCCGTGAAGATGGTCGACGACAACGGCAAGGATCTGTTGCTGCCAGGCACTGACGTTATCGCTCAGTACTTCCTGCCAGCCAACGCCCTGGTTGGTGTAGCGGATGGTGCGAAGATCGCGATCGGTGATGTTATCGCTCGTATCCCGCAAGAGACTTCGAAGACTCGYGACATCACCGGTGGTCTGCCGCGTGTTGCCGACTTGTTCGAAGCCCGTCGTCCGAAAGAAGCGTCGATTCTGGCTGAAGTCAGCGGCACCATCGCGTTCGGTAAAGAGACCAAAGGCAAGCGCCGTCTGGTTATTACCCCGAACGACGGTACCGATCCGTACGAAGAGCTGATTCCGAAGTGGCGTCACCTGAACGTGTTCGAAGGCGAACAGGTAAACCGCGGCGAAGTTATCTCCGACGGTCCGAGCGATCCACACGACATCCTGCGTCTGCTGGGTGTGAGTGCGCTGGCCAAGTACATCGTCAACGAGATCCAGGACGTTTACCGTCTGCAAGGCGTGAAGATCAACGACAAGCACATCGAGACCATCCTGCGTCAGATGCTGCGTAAAGTTGAGATCGCTGAATCCGGCGATTCCAGTTTCATCAAGGGCGACCAGATGGAATTGACTCACGTACTGGTAGAGAACGAGCGTCTGAGCGGCGAAGACAAGTTTGTCTCCAAGTTCACTCGCGTTCTGCTGGGTATCACCAAGGCGTCGTTGTCCACCGAATCGTTCATCTCGGCGGCTTCCTTCCAGGAAACCACTCGCGTACTGACCGAGGCGGCGGTAACCGGCAAGCGCGATTACCTGCGCGGCCTGAAAGAAAACGTGGTCGTGGGTCGTCTGATCCCGGCTGGTACCGGCCTGGCTTATCACAGCGAGCGTAAGCGCCGCCGTGATGCAGACAAGCCGTTGCGCGTAAGCGCCAGTGAAGTGGAAGCTGCACTGACCGAAGCGCTGAACTCGAGCGGTAACTGAGTTCTGCGGTAAATGAGTGTGAGGCCCTGGTCACTCCGTTCATCGAATCGAGACAATTTGTCGAGATTGGATGAGCGGGGAGGGCGGGGCCTTGCCTTGACTGGGGACAAGATCCTCTTTAGACTCTTGTACCCCTAAATTTGGCGGGAACTCGTTCCTGCCATTTTGCTTTTCTTGCAAGACAATAGCGTCGCAAGACAACAGTGGAGCTAGTAGATGGCAACTATCAACCAGCTGGTACGTCAGCCGCGTAAGCGTATCGTCGAGAAATCCGACGTGCCTGCGCTGCAGAACTGCCCGCAACGCCGTGGCGTGTGCACCCGTGTGTACACCACCACGCCGAAAAAACCTAACTCGGCACTGCGTAAAGTATGCCGTGTGCGCCTGACCAACGGTTTCGAGGTTTCCTCGTACATCGGCGGTGAAGGCCACAACCTGCAAGAGCACAGCGTGGTACTGATCCGCGGCGGTCGTGTAAAAGACTTGCCAGGTGTTCGTTACCACACCGTTCGCGGTTCGTTGGATACTTCCGGTGTTAAAGGTCGTAACCAGGGTCGTTCGAAGTACGGTACCAAGCGTCCGAAGTAATCGGCCGTTTTGCAGTTTTTCATTTTATTGAGTCGATAAGAGTAAGGTCGGGCACGCATCCATAGGAGCTGTCCCGGGCTAACCTGAAGACCGTTTGAGGGCTTATCAATGCCAAGACGTCGCGTAGCAGCCAAGCGTGAGATTCTGGACGATCCGAAATACGGAAGCCAAATCCTCGCCAAATTCATGAACCACGTAATGGAAAGCGGCAAGAAAGCCGTTGCCGAGCGTATCGTTTATGGTGCCCTGGATACCGTGAAGGCTCGTAAGGCCGGCACCGATCCCCTGGAACTCTTCGAAAAAGCACTCGACGCCATCGCTCCGCTGGTCGAAGTGAAGTCGCGCCGCGTTGGTGGTGCTACTTACCAGGTTCCGGTCGAGGTTCGTCCTTCCCGTCGTAACGCTCTGGCAATGCGCTGGTTGGTAGACTACGCCCGCAAGCGCGGCGAGAAGTCTATGGCTCTGCGTTTGGCTGGCGAACTGTTGGACGCTGCTGAAGGTAAAGGTGCTGCAGTTAAGAAGCGTGAAGACGTTCACCGTATGGCTGAAGCCAACAAGGCTTTCTCGCACTACCGCTTCTAATTTTAGCGTCACTAATTTTGCGAGGGCTTTATGGCTCGTACAACACCGATTAATCGCTACCGTAACATTGGTATCGTTGCACACGTGGATGCTGGTAAAACCACCACCACCGAGCGCGTCCTTTTTTACACTGGCAAAAGTCACAAAATGGGCGAGGTGCATGACGGCGCCGCGACCACAGACTGGATGGTGCAGGAGCAGGAGCGTGGTATTACCATTACTTCTGCTGCCATTACCGCCTTCTGGCAGGGTTCTGCGAAGCAGCACAAGGACCAGTACCGTTTCAACGTCATCGATACCCCGGGCCACGTAGACTTCACTATTGAAGTTGAGCGTTCCCTGCGCGTACTCGACGGCGCGGTCGTTGTGTTCTGTGGTACTTCCGGCGTTGAGCCTCAGTCCGAAACCGTATGGCGTCAAGCCAACAAGTACGGTGTTCCACGTATCGTTTACGTGAACAAAATGGACCGTGCCGGTGCGAACTTCCTGCGTGTGATCGCTCAGATCAAGCAGCGTCTGGGTCACACTCCGGTGCCTATCCAGTTGGCTATCGGTTCCGAAGACAACTTCCAGGGTCAGATCGATCTGATGACCATGGAAGCGGTTTACTGGAACGATGCCGACAAGGGTATGACTCCTCGTCGTGAAGCTATCCCTGCCGAACTGCAGGAACTGGCTGAAGAGTGGCGCAACAACATGGTTGAGGCTGCGGCCGAAGCCAGCGAAGAGCTGATGAACAAGTACCTTGAAGGTGAAGAACTCACCATCGAGGAAATCAAGGGTGCTCTGCGTCAGCGTACTATCGCTGGTGAGATCGTTCTGGCTGTTTGCGGTTCTTCCTTCAAGAACAAGGGTGTTCCCCTGGTTCTCGACGCCGTTATCGACTACCTGCCGGCTCCAACCGACATTCCTGCCATCAAGGGTACCGACCCGGATGACGAGGAAAAGCAGATGGAGCGTCATGCAGACGACAACGAGCCGTTCTCGGCTCTGGCGTTCAAGATCGCTACCGACCCATTCGTGGGTACCTTGACTTTCGTCCGTGTTTACTCGGGCGTGCTGGCCTCCGGCGACGGCGTGATCAACTCGGTCAAAGGCAAGAAAGAGCGCGTGGGTCGTATGGTGCAGATGCACGCAAACGCCCGTGAAGAGATCAAGGAAGTACGCGCTGGTGACATCGCGGCCCTGATCGGCATGAAGGACGTCACCACTGGTGAAACCTTGTGCAACGCTGACAAGCCAATCATCCTGGTTCGCATGGACTTCCCGGAGCCGGTTATTTCGGTTGCCGTAGAGCCTAAGACCAAGGATGACCAGGAAAAAATGGGTATCGCTCTGGGCAAACTTGCTCAGGAAGACCCGTCTTTCCGCGTCAAGACTGATGAAGAGACTGGTCAAACGATCATCTCTGGCATGGGCGAACTGCACCTGGACATCCTGGTTGACCGGATGCGCCGTGAGTTCAACGTCGAAGCCAACATCGGCAAGCCTCAGGTTTCGTATCGTGAGCGCATCACGAAGAACTGCGAAATCGAAGGCAAGTTCGTTCGTCAGTCCGGTGGTCGTGGCCAGTTCGGCCATTGCTGGATCCGTTTTGCTCCTGCTGACGAAGGTCAGGAAGGTCTGCAATTCGTGAACGAAGTAGTGGGTGGTGTGGTTCCTAAGGAATACATCCCGGCTATCCAGAAGGGTATCGAAGAGCAGATGAAGAACGGCGTTGTTGCCGGCTATCCGCTGATCGGCCTGAAGGCTACCGTGTTTGATGGTTCTTACCACGACGTCGACTCGAACGAGATGGCGTTTAAGGTGGCTGCTTCCATGGCGACCAAGCAACTGGCCCAGAAGGGCGGTGGTGAGTTGCTCGAGCCGATCATGGCGGTAGAGGTTGTTACGCCTGAAGACTATATGGGTGACGTGATGGGCGACCTTAACCGTCGTCGCGGCATGATTCTGGGTATGGAAGACACGGTCTCCGGCAAGGTGATCCGTGCTGAAGTTCCGTTGGGCGAGATGTTCGGTTATGCGACCGACGTTCGTTCGATGTCCCAGGGTCGCGCAAGCTACTCTATGGAATTCAAAAAATACAATACAGCTCCGTCGCACATCGTCGAAACTGTAACCAAAAAACAAGGCTGATTCAGTCCTTTAGGCAAGGAGTTAATTGTCGTGGCTAAAGAAAAATTTGATCGTTCCCTACCGCACGTCAACGTTGGCACCATCGGTCACGTTGACCACGGTAAAACCACTCTGACCGCAGCTCTGACTCGCGTTTGCTCCGAAGTTTTCGGTTCCGCAATCGTTGATTTCGATAAAATCGACAGCGCGCCAGAAGAAAAAGCTCGTGGTATCACCATCAACACCGCGCACGTCGAGTACAACTCGAAGATCCGTCACTACGCTCACGTTGACTGCCCAGGTCACGCTGACTATGTGAAGAACATGATCACCGGTGCTGCCCAGATGGATGGCGCGATCCTGGTTTGCTCGGCCGCTGATGGTCCGATGCCACAAACCCGTGAACACATCCTGCTGTCCCGTCAGGTAGGCGTTCCGTACATCGTGGTTTTCCTGAACAAGGCTGACCTGGTAGACGACGCTGAGCTGCTGGAACTGGTCGAGATGGAAGTTCGCGACCTGCTGTCCACCTACGACTTCCCGGGCGATGACACTCCAATCATCATCGGTTCGGCTCGTATGGCGCTGGAAGGCAAAGACGACAACGAAATGGGCACCACTGCCGTTCGTAAACTGGTTGAAACTCTGGACAGCTACATCCCAGAACCAGAGCGTGCTATCGACAAGCCATTCCTGATGCCAATCGAAGACGTATTCTCGATCTCGGGTCGTGGTACTGTTGTGACTGGTCGTATCGAGCGCGGTATCGTTCGCGTTCAAGATGCACTGGAAATCGTTGGTCTGCGTGACACCACCACCACCACCTGCACCGGTGTTGAAATGTTCCGCAAGCTGCTCGACGAAGGTCGTGCTGGCGAGAACTGCGGCGTTCTGCTGCGTGGTACCAAGCGTGACGACGTTGAGCGTGGCCAGGTTCTGGTTAAGCCGGGTTCGGTTAAGCCGCACACCAAGTTCACCGCAGAAGTTTACGTTCTGAGCAAGGAAGAAGGCGGTCGTCACACTCCGTTCTTCAAAGGCTACCGTCCACAGTTCTACTTCCGTACTACTGACGTGACTGGTAACTGCCAGCTGCCAGAAGGCGTTGAAATGGTAATGCCAGGTGATAACATCCAGATGGAAGTTACCCTGATCAAGACCATCGCAATGGAAGACGGCCTGCGTTTCGCTATCCGTGAAGGCGGTCGTACCGTCGGCGCTGGCGTCGTGGCCAAAATCATCGAGTAAGCATCTCTTTTGAGATAGCTTCGATGCTTTGAAAAGCCCCCGCTCAGCGGGGGCTTTTTTATTGGGTTGACACCCATCTGGGGCGTCTATAGAATTGCGCCTCCTTTTAACGGGCGTATTGCGCCCGGTGGGAATAGCAGCCGGAGTCTGAAATCCAATGCAAAATCAGCAAATCCGTATCAGGTTGAAGGCTTTCGACCATCGCCTGATCGACCAATCAACCCAGGAAATCGTGGAAACCGCGAAACGTACTGGTGCTCAAGTGCGTGGTCCAATTCCACTGCCTACCCGTAAAGAGCGGTTCACCGTTCTGGTCTCCCCGCACGTCAACAAAGACGCGCGTGACCAGTACGAGATCCGTACTCATAAGCGCGTTCTGGACATCGTCCAGCCAACGGATAAAACCGTTGATGCTCTTATGAAGCTTGATCTTGCGGCCGGTGTGGAAGTGCAGATCAGCCTCGGCTAAGACTCGGTCTTAGTCGTGTAACGCTCTGAAATGGGCGGCCATAGCGGGTGAAAGCCCCGTACACTCATGAGGTTTACAACATGACTATTGGTGTAGTCGGTCGTAAATGCGGTATGACCCGTATTTTCACCGAAGAAGGTGTCTCCATTCCGGTCACGGTCATTGAGATCGAACCGAATCGCGTCACCCAGTTCAAAACTGAAGAGACCGATGGCTATCGTGCAGTGCAAGTCACTGTCGGCGAGCGTCGCGCTTCGCGTGTAACAGCAGCTCAGGCTGGCCACTTCGCTAAGGCGAATGTTGCCGCTGGTCGTACCGTAATGGAATTCCGCCTTGAAGAAGGCGAGTACCAGGCCGGCGATCTGATCAACGCTGAAATCTTCGCCGCTGGTCAACTGGTTGATGTAACCGGTCAGTCCAAGGGTAAAGGCTTCCAGGGTACGATCAAGCGTTGGAATTTCCGCGGGCAAGATAACACCCACGGTAACTCCGTATCCCACCGCGTTCCAGGCTCTATCGGCCAGTGCCAGACTCCTGGTCGTGTATTCAAGGGCAAAAAAATGTCCGGTCATATGGGCGCTGAGCGCGTGACCGTGCAGTCCCTCGAAGTAGTGCGCGTGGACGCTGAACGCAATCTGTTGTTGGTCAAGGGCGCTGTTCCTGGCGCTACTGGCGGCAACTTGGTTGTACGTCCAGCAGCCAAGGCTCGCGGTTAAGGGGAAGCTGACATGCAATTAAATGTAAATGACGCTCAAGCGATCGAAGTTTCCGAACTGACATTTGGCGGCGAGTTCAACGAGACGCTGGTTCACCAAGCAGTCGTGGCCTACATGGCTGGCGGCCGTCAGGGTTCCAAGCAGCAAAAGACCCGTTCCGACGTTCGTGGTGGCGGCAAGCGCCCATGGCGTCAGAAAGGTACTGGCCGTGCTCGTGCCGGTACTATCCGTAGCCCAATCTGGCGTGGCGGCGGTACCACTTTCGCAGCTCGTCCACAGGATCACTCCCAGAAGCTGAACAAGAAGATGTATCGCGCAGCAATGCGTTCCATCCTTGCTGAGCTGGTGCGTACTGATCGTCTGGTCGTGGTTCAGGATTTCGCCGTTGAAACGCCGAAAACCAAAGACCTGCTGGGCAAGCTGAACAACATGAGCCTGACCGACGTTCTGATCGTGTCGGACGCTGTTGATCAGAACCTGTACCTGGCTGCTCGTAACCTGCCACACGTAGATGTACGTGACGTGCAAGGTTCCGATCCAGTTAGTCTGATCGCATACGACAAGGTGTTGATCACCGTGTCGGCCGTGAAGAAATTCGAGGAGCTGCTGGGATGAACCAGGAACGCGTATTTAAAGTTCTGCTTGGCCCGCACGTTTCCGAGAAGGCTACGGTTCTGGCAGACAAGAAAGGCCAGTTCGTTTTCAAGGTTGCGACCGACGCAACCAAGCTGGAAATCAAGAAGGCCGTCGAAAGCCTGTTCAGCGTGAAAGTAGAGCGTGTTACTACCCTGAATGTTCTGGGTAAGAGCAAGCGCACTGCTCGCGGTCTGGGCAAGCGTAATGACTGGAAGAAGGCAGTTATCTCCCTTCAGCCAGGCCAAGATCTCGATTTCAGCAGCAGTGCTGAGTAAGGAAGGGGTGCATCATGGCAATCGTTAAATGCAAACCGACTTCCCCTGGCCGCCGTTTTGTGGTCAAGGTGGTCAATCAGGAGCTGCATAAAGGCGCTCCTCACGCACCGCTGCTCGAGAAAAAATCGAAGACTGGTGGTCGTAACAACAATGGCCGTATTACTACCCGTCATATCGGTGGTGGTCATAAGCAGCATTATCGTATGGTCGATTTCCGTCGCAACGACAAAGATGGCATCGTCGCCACTGTCGAGCGTATCGAATACGATCCAAACCGTACTGCTCACATCGCACTGCTGTGCTACGCAGACGGCGAGCGCCGCTACATCATCGCCCCTAAAGGCGTGAGTGCTGGCGACCAGCTGATCGCAGGCGCACTGGCTCCAATCAAGCCAGGCAACGCTCTGCAACTGCGCAACATTCCAGTCGGTTCCACCGTACACGGCATCGAACTGAAGCCGGGTAAAGGCGCACAGATCGCTCGTTCCGCTGGTGCTTCGGCTCAGCTGATCGCTCGTGAAGGCGTTTACGTGACCCTGCGTCTGCGTTCCGGTGAAATGCGTAAAGTCCTGGCTGAATGCCGTGCGACCCTGGGCGAAGTCTCGAACTCCGAGCACAGCCTGCGTTCGCTGGGTAAAGCTGGTGCCAAACGCTGGCGTGGCGTTCGCCCAACCGTTCGTGGTGTTGCCATGAACCCGGTTGACCACCCACATGGTGGTGGTGAAGGTCGTACCTCTGGTGGTCGTCATCCGGTATCGCCATGGGGCTTCCCGACTAAGGGCGCGAAGACTCGTGGTAATAAGCGTACCGACAAAATGATCGTCCGTCGTCGCAAGTAAATAGAGGGATACGACAGTGCCACGTTCTCTGAAAAAAGGTCCTTTTATCGATCTTCACCTACTGAAGAAGATCGAAGTGGCGGCGGAAAAGAACGATCGCAAACCGGTGAAAACCTGGTCGCGTCGTTCGATGATCCTGCCACAAATGGTCGGTCTGACCATCGCAGTACACAACGGTCGTCAGCACGTCCCAGTTCTCGTGAACGAAGACATGGTCGGCCACAAACTGGGCGAGTTCGCCGGTACCCGCACTTATCGCGGGCACGTGGCAGACAAGAAAGCCAAGCGTTAAGGGGTTAGGAAATGGAAGTAGCCGCTAAGTTGTCGGGCGCTCGAATCTCCGCCCAGAAAGCCCGCTTGGTCGCCGACCAGATCCGCGGGAAGAAGGTGGGCGAAGCGCTCAACCTGTTGGCTTTCAGCAGTAAGAAAGCCGCCGAGATCATGAAGAAAGTGCTGGAGTCGGCCGTAGCCAACGCCGAGCATAACGAAGGCGCAGACGTTGATGACCTGAAGGTCAGCACTGTTTTCGTCAACGAAGGGCGTTCGCTGAAGCGCATCATGCCACGTGCCAAAGGCCGTGCTGATCGCATCGTCAAGCGGTCTTGCCATATCACTGTCAAGGTTGCTGACAAGTAACGGAGTCGAAGAGATGGGTCAGAAAGTACATCCCATTGGCATTCGCCTGGGAATCGTCAAGGAGCACACCTCCGTCTGGTACGCAGACGGTCGGACTTATGCGGACTATTTGCTCGCAGATCTGAAGGTGCGTGAGTATCTCCAAGACAAACTAAAAAGCGCGTCCGTAAGCCGTATCGATATCCATCGTCCGGCCCAAACTGCACGTATCACCATCCACACCGCTCGTCCAGGTATCGTTATCGGGAAGAAAGGTGAAGATGTTGAGAAACTGCGTCAGGACCTGACCAAGCAAATGGGTGTGCCTGTGCACATCAATATCGAAGAGATCCGCAAGCCGGAACTCGACGGTATGCTGGTTGCGCAGAGCGTAGCTCAGCAGCTGGAGCGTCGCGTAATGTTCCGTCGTGCTATGAAGCGCGCCGTACAGAACGCCATGCGCATTGGTGCCAAAGGCATCAAAATCCAAGTGAGCGGTCGTCTCGGCGGTGCTGAAATCGCACGTACTGAATGGTATCGCGAAGGTCGTGTGCCATTGCACACCCTGCGTGCCGACATCGACTATGCCAACTACGAAGCTCACACCACCTACGGTGTGATCGGTGTAAAGGTTTGGATCTTCAAAGGCGAAGTAATTGGTGGTCGCCAAGAAGAACTGAAACCACAAGCACCAGCGCCTCGTAAAAAAGCTGCTAAGTAAGGGGTACGCCAAATGTTGCAACCAAAGCGTACGAAGTTCCGCAAGCAAATGACTGGTCACAACCGTGGCCTGGCATTGCGCGGTAGCAAAGTCAGCTTCGGCGAGTTCGCGCTGAAGTCTGTTGCTCGTGGTCGTCTCACCGCTCGTCAGATCGAGTCAGCGCGTCGTGCTCTGACCCGTCACGTAAAACGTGGCGGCAAGATCTGGATCCGTGTATTCCCGGACAAGCCTATTTCCAAGAAGCCACTCGAAGTTCGGATGGGTAAAGGTAAGGGTAACGTCGAATACTGGGTTGCCCAGATTCAGCCAGGCAAAGTCCTGTATGAAATCGAGGGTGTTTCTGAAGAGCTGGCGCGTGAGGCTTTCGCCCTGGCTGCTGCAAAGCTGCCGCTCGCCACCTCCTTTGTTAAACGGACGGTGATGTGATGAAAGCGAATGAACTTCGTGAAAAATCCGCACAGCAGCTGAACGAGCAACTGCTCGGCTTGCTGCGCGACCAGTTCAATCTGCGTATGCAGAAAGCAACTGGCCAGTTGGGGCAGTCTCATCTGCTCTCGCAAGTTAAGCGTGACATCGCTCGCGTGAAGACTGTGCTCAACCAGCAGGCAGGTAAGTAATCATGGCTGAAGCCGAAAAAACTGTCCGTACGCTGACTGGCCGTGTTGTCAGCGACAAGATGGACAAAACCATCACCGTTCTGATCGAGCGTCGCGTTAAGCACCCGATCTACGGTAAATACGTTAAGCGTTCGACTAAGCTGCACGCGCACGACGAAACCAATCAGTGCCACATCGGCGACAAAGTCACTATTCGTGAAACTCGTCCTTTGGCCAAGACCAAGTCTTGGGCGCTGGTTGATGTTCTCGAACGCGCTGTGGAAGTCTAAGGACTAGGGGTCGGAGAAATTATATGATTCAGACTCAATCCATGCTCGATGTGGCCGATAACAGCGGCGCTCGCCGCGTTATGTGCATCAAGGTGCTGGGTGGCTCCCATCGTCGTTACGCTGGTATCGGTGACATCATCAAAGTTACCGTCAAGGAAGCAATTCCTCGCGGTAAAGTGAAAAAAGGCCAAGTGATGACTGCTGTTGTAGTCCGCACTCGTCACGGCGTACGTCGTGCTGATGGCTCCATTATCCGCTTTGATGGCAACGCTGCTGTTCTTCTGAACAACAAGCAAGAGCCGATCGGCACCCGTATCTTTGGGCCAGTGACCCGTGAACTTCGTACTGAGAAGTTCATGAAGATCGTCTCGCTCGCCCCAGAAGTGCTGTAAGGAGATCCGACATGCAAAAGATTCGTCGTGACGACGAGATCATCGTGATCGCCGGCAAAGACAAAGGTAAGCGCGGTAAGGTGCTTAAGGTTCTCGCTAACAACCGTTTGGTTATTGGTGGTCTGAACCTGGTCAAGCGTCATACCAAGCCTAACCCGATGTCGGGCGTGCAGGGCGGTATCGTCGAAAAAGAAGCTCCACTGGATGCTTCTAACGTCGCCATTTTCAACGGCGAAACCAACAAGGCTGACCGCGTTGGTTTCAAAGTAGAAGACGGCAAGAAAATTCGTGTCTTCAAGTCGACCCAAAAAGCGGTTGATGCTTGAACACTGCTAGGTAGATGAGACCATGGCACGACTAAAAGAGATTTACCGGAAGGAAATTGCTCCGAAACTTAAGGAAGAACTTAAGCTTTCGAACGTGATGGAAGTTCCGCGCGTTACCAAAATCACCCTGAACATGGGTCTGGGCGAAGCGATCGGCGACAAAAAAGTCATCGAGCACGCTGTTGCTGACCTGGAAAAGATCACCGGCCAGAAAGTCGTTGTGACCTACGCTCGCAAATCCATCGCTGGCTTTAAAGTCCGTGAAGGTTGGCCGATCGGCGTCAAAGTGACCCTGCGCCGTGAGCGTATGTACGAGTTCCTGGATCGTCTGCTGTCGATCTCCCTGCCTCGGGTTCGCGACTTCCGCGGCCTGAATGCCAAGTCCTTCGATGGTCGTGGTAACTACAGCATGGGCGTGAAAGAGCAGATCATCTTCCCGGAAATCGACTACGACAAGATCGATGCTCTCCGCGGTCTGGACATCACCCTGACCACCACTGCCAAGAACGATGATGAAGGCCGCGCTCTGCTGCGTGCGTTCAAATTCCCGTTCCGCAACTGATTGGAGTAGGACCATGGCCAAGATGAGCATGAAAAACCGCGAGCTGAAGCGTCAGCTCACGGTTGCCAAGTACGCCAAGAAGCGTGCAGCACTGAAAGCTATCATCGTTGATCTGAACGCAAGTCCAGAAGCGCGTTGGGAAGCTACAGTAGCCCTGCAGAAGCAGCCACGTGACGCAAGCGCTTCGCGCATGCGTAACCGCTGCCGCCTGACCGGTCGTCCACACGGCGTTTACCGCAAGTTCGGCCTCGGCCGTAACAAGCTGCGTGAAGCTGCCATGCGTGGTGACGTACCGGGTCTGGTTAAAGCCAGCTGGTAAGTACTTTCAAAGTCTCGGTGGAAAGGTTCGCAAGATCCTGACCACCGGTGGCCTTGAATCTGGATCAAGCCCCTTTTGGGGCTTGATTCATTTCTGGGGTGTGTCTAGAATACCCGGCTCGCCTGAGCCCGTGTTTTTCATGCTCGGAGATTCTCGGCGACACGTAATAGCCGCAAGGCTAATTTTTTTGTATTAGGAGCGTCTAGCCCATGAGTATGCAGGACCCGTTAGCGGACATGCTAACTCGTATCCGTAATGCCCAGATGGCTGAAAAGTCCGTCGTAAGCATGCCATCTTCCACGTTGAAGGTAGCTGTTGCCAAAGTCCTGAAGGACGAAGGTTACATTGCGGGTTATCAGATCAGCAGCGAAATCAAACCACTGCTGTCCATCGAGCTGAAGTACTTCGAAGGCCGTCCGGTTATCGAAGAAGTGAAGCGCGTTAGCCGTCCAGGCCTGCGTCAGTACAAGTCCGTCGATGATCTGCCAAAAGTTCGTGGCGGTCTCGGTGTGTCTATCGTCTCCACCAACAAAGGTGTGATGACGGATCGTGCTGCGCGCGCTGCCGGTGTCGGCGGCGAAGTTCTTTGCACTGTGTTCTAAGGGGGGATAAGCATGTCTCGCGTCGCTAAGAACCCCGTTAAGCTGCCAGCCGGTGTCGAAGTAAAATTCGCAGGCCAACAGCTTTCGGTGAAGGGTGCCAAGGGTACTCTTGAACTGAACATCCATTCGTCCGTTGAGATCGTTGAAGAAGCTGGTGAGCTGCGTTTCGCTGCTCGCAATGGCGATCAACAGACTCGCGCAATGGCTGGTACCACTCGTGCGTTGGTAAACAACATGGTCCAAGGCGTAAGCCAAGGCTTCGAGCGCAAGCTCCAGCTGGTCGGTGTTGGTTACAAAGCGCAAGCAAAAGGCACAGTGCTGAACCTGGCTCTTGGCTTCTCGCACCCAGTGGATTACGAACTGCCGGAAGGCATCACCGCTGAGACTCCTAGCCAGACCGATATCCTGATCAAGGGCATCGACAAGCAGCTGGTAGGTCAAGTGGCCGCCGAGATCCGCGACTTCCGTCCACCAGAGCCGTACAAAGGCAAAGGTGTGCGCTACGCGGACGAAGTCGTCCGTCGTAAAGAAGCCAAGAAGAAGTAGGGCATAGCAAATGACCGACAAAAAAGTTACTCGACTGCGTCGCGCTCGCAAAGCACGCCTGAAAATGCACGAACTCGAAGTCGTGCGTCTCTGCGTGTTCCGCTCTTCGCAGCACATCTACGCCCAGGTCATTTCGGCCGACGGCAACAAAGTCCTGGCGAGCGCCTCGACTTTGGATAAAGAACTGCGTGATGGTGCCACCGGCAACATCGACGCGGCCACTAAGGTTGGCCAGCTGGTCGCTACGCGTGCTAAGGCCGCTGGCGTCTCGCAAGTGGCTTTCGACCGCTCTGGCTTCAAGTACCACGGCCGCGTTAAAGCGCTGGCTGATGCTGCTCGTGAAGCTGGGCTGGAGTTCTAAGTTATGTCAAATAACGACCAAAAGCGCGACGAAGGCTACATCGAGAAGCTGGTTCAAGTTAACCGCGTAGCCAAAACCGTTAAAGGCGGCCGTATCTTCACTTTCACCGCGTTGACCGTGGTTGGTGATGGTAAGGGCCGTGTTGGCTTCGGCCGTGGCAAGTCGCGTGAAGTGCCTGCTGCGATCCAGAAGGCAATGGAAGCTGCTCGCCGCAACATGATCCAGGTTGATCTGAACGGCACCACTCTGCAGTACGCAATGAAGTCCGCTCACGGCGCTTCGAAGGTGTACATGCAGCCTGCTTCTGAAGGTACCGGTATCATCGCTGGCGGCGCTATGCGTGCTGTCCTCGAAGTTGCTGGCGTTCAGAACGTTCTGGCCAAGTGCTACGGCTCGACTAACCCGGTAAACGTGGTTCACGCCACTTTCAAGGGTTTGAAAGCAATGCAGTCTCCTGAATCCATTGCCGCCAAGCGTGGCAAAAGCGTCAAGGAGATCTTCTGATCATGGCTACCGTAAAAGTAACGCTGATCAAAAGCATGACCGGCCGCATCCCTAACCACAAACTGTGCGTTAAGGGTCTGGGTCTGCGTCGCATCGGTCACACTGTAGAAGTCCAGGATACTCCCGAGAATCGCGGGATGATCAACAAGGCTTACTACATGCTGCGTGTCGAGGGTTAATCGATGAAACTCAATGATCTGAGTCCAGCGCCGGGTTCCCGTCGCGAAAAGCATCGTCCGGGCCGTGGTATCGGTAGCGGTTTGGGTAAGACTGGTGGCCGTGGTCACAAAGGTCAGACCTCCCGCTCCGGTGGCACCATTGCTCCAGGCTTTGAAGGCGGTCAACAGCCRCTGCATCGTCGCCTGCCGAAGTTCGGTTTCGTTTCCCTGAAAGCCATGGACCGCGCAGAAGTGCGTCTGTCCGAGCTGGCTAAAGTGGAAGGCGACATCGTCACCGTGCAGTCCCTGAAAGATGCCAACGTGATCAACGTCAACGTACAGCGTGTGAAAATCATGCTGTCCGGTGAAGTGACTCGCGCTGTCACTATCGGCAAGGGAATCGGCGCCACCAAAGGTGCGCGTGCGGCTATCGAAGCAGCTGGCGGCAAGTTCGAGGAATAAATGGCTAAGCAAGGTGCTCTCTCTGCGCTCGGCAAAGGCGGTATGTCTGAACTCTGGGCTCGTCTGCGTTTTCTGTTCCTGGCGATTATCGTCTACCGAATAGGCGCACACATCCCGGTTCCAGGTATCAACCCGGACCGACTCGCGGACCTGTTTCGACAGAATGAGGGGACCATTCTTAGCTTGTTCAACATGTTTTCCGGCGGCGCGCTGGAACGGATGAGCATCTTTGCACTGGGGATCATGCCGTACATCTCGGCATCGATCATCATGCAACTGATGACCGCCGTCAGCCCGCAGCTGGAGCAGTTGAAGAAGGAAGGTGAAGCTGGCCGTCGCAAGATCAGCCAGTACACCCGCTACGGCACTGTCGTCCTCGCTCTCGTCCAGGCTATTGGCATGTCCATTGGTCTGGCGGGGCAGGGCGTTGCGTTCACTGGTGACTTTGGCTTCCATTTCGTCGCGGTATCCACGTTTGTGGCTGGTGCGATGTTCATGATGTGGCTGGGTGAGCAGATTACTGAGCGTGGTGTTGGCAACGGTATCTCGATGTTGATTTTTTCGGGTATCGTCGCCGGTCTTCCGAGAGCAATCGGGCAGTCTTTCGAGTCTGCGCGTCAGGGTGATATCAACATCTTCGCCCTGGTTGCCATCGGTTTGCTGGCAGTAGCGATTATCGGTTTCGTGGTGTTCATTGAGCGTGGTCAGCGTCGTATTGCTGTTCACTACGCCAAGCGTCAGCAAGGCCGCAAGGTCTTTGCCGCGCAGACCAGCCACTTGCCGCTGAAGGTGAACATGGCCGGTGTTATTCCGGCTATTTTCGCGAGCAGCATTTTGCTGTTCCCGGCTTCGTTGGGTGCCTGGTTCGGTCAGTCTGAAGGTATGGGCTGGTTGCAGGACATCTCGCAGTCGATCGCTCCTGGTCAGCCGTTGAATATTCTGCTGTTTAGTGCAGGGATTATTTTCTTCTGCTTCTTCTATACGGCGTTGATGTTCAATCCGAAAGACGTAGCGGAAAACCTGAAGAAGTCCGGTGCCTTTATTCCGGGCATCCGTCCAGGTGAGCAGTCTGCGCGCTACATTGATGGCGTTCTGACTCGCTTGACCATGTTCGGTGCTCTTTACATGACGGCCGTCTGCCTGTTGCCCCAGTTCCTGGTGGTTGCAGCCAACGTACCGTTCTACCTTGGCGGGACCTCGTTGCTGATCGTCGTCGTGGTTGTGATGGACTTCATGTCCCAAGTACAATCGCACCTCGTTTCGCACCAGTACGAATCCCTGATGAAGAAAGCCAACCTGAAGGGTTACGGCAGCGGCATGCTGCGCTGACCCATAAGGTTCGAGGAGTTGGTGATGAAAGTTCGTGC
>NZ_JBFUHY010000087.1:0-19338 GCF_056402155.1 Pseudomonas sp. P4_C1 | reverse complement strand
CCATAGAGCATTGGAACCACCTGATCCCATCCCGAACTCAGCAGTGAAACGATGCATCGCCGATGGTAGTGTGGGGTTTCCCCATGTGAGAGTAGGTCATCGTCAAGATTAAATTCCGAAACCCCTATCTGCGTACGCAGGTAGGGGTTTTGTTTTTGTCTTCAGGAAATCGAAACTACTGCCCCAGCCGCTCCAGCGTGTGCGTCAACGGTTCCAGCGACACACAGATAAATCCATCAAGCGGCCGATTGAGTTCCTCTACCAGCAAGATGGTTGCCCCCGTCGACAGGGCACACATCAACAGTACGACGACAATGGTGCCGTTGCATGGTGCAAACAGGCCGAACGAGCCGAAGATAATCGCCAGCCATGTCACCAGGATCACCAGCATCACCGGTGGAATCGATTGATTGGCCTGTAGCAGGGTCAGCCAGCGGGTGGCAAACACGGTGTCCATGTCCCGCAACGCCTTGGCTTTGAGCGAGCGCTGATCATCGTTGCCGGGCGTCAGTGACTCGACCTGGCGTTGCAGGCCTTCGGAGCGACGGATCATTTCGGGGCTATCGAGTTTTTCAATCTGCTGGTGATCGCGGGTCGCGAGCACTTGGGTGACTTCGGCGTAGTTGTGCTTGAGCTCGGTGCGGATACCCTGGGTGTCGGTGCCGTAACGGGCCAGCAAGCGGTCGAACTGAACCACTTTCGCCGCCGCGCCCTCCAGTTCGGCATTGGCTGTATCGAATGTGCCTTTGGCAGAGGAAACGAGCAGGCCGAGGACCAGCGCCGACATCGTTGCGATGAGGCCGGTGGCCAGCTTCACCACCGCCACGGAGTCATCGCTCAGATGATGGCTTGGTAATCGTTCCCTCACGTACGAGCCCAGAAGTGCGCTGGCGGACAGGCAGGCGAAAACGATGAGGGCGATCACCACGTCATTCAAATTCAACCTCCGTTGACGCTGTCTTCCGTGGGGAGATATCTACTGGTACTTGATCACGATGCCCTTGAGTTTGCGTCCCTCGATGGTCGTCACGTCGCGAGCCCACAGCGGCCCGCTGGCATAGGCGCCCACTGCCTGAATGTGGTCATAGACGACCACCACGGCGTTGCCACCGAGTTTGGCGGATTCTACCCGCAGCTTCTGTTCGACTTCGGTAATCGGCGGGGCAGGGTCGATGCTGGCGTCGATCAGCACTTCACCCAGGCGCACATGCGGACGTGAAGGCTCGGAGCGTAGCACCACGACCTGGTCGGGCGATGTCGGTGCGGGGTGTTCTACGCCGACATAGGCGGTGGTCTGTGCATCGACAGTGGCGCAGCCATTGAGGGTCAGCAGGCTGGTGATCAGTCCACCTGCCAGTAGCAAGTATTTGGAACGAGGGGACCAGGACAGGACATGGGCCGGCATAGTGGGTTTGCTCCTTGGTTGCGCTGCTATCCATGTGGCTAGTTGACGGTAGCAGACAGACCGGGAGTTGCCAGAAAGCCCAACCTTTTCAGGTTGGGCTTTTATCCTTGAAGACTGTGGTTCGACAAAGGCCGTTCACTGATCCTTTTCGCAATTGACCATCCACGACACACCAAAACGGTCGACCAGCATGCCAAAGCGCGCCGCCCAGAACGTGGTCTCCAGTGGCATTTGCACAGAGCCACCACCCGCCAGTGCATTGAAGACCCGCTCGGCCTCGGCAATGCTGTCGACGTTGAGTGAAATCGAACAGGCACTCATTTTATCCACGGGGCGATCCGGTGTGGTGTCCGAGCCCATGATGGCCTGATCGCCCACGATCAGGCGGGTATGGATGATCAGGTTGTGCAGATCTTTGGGGAAATGTTCACCTGCAGGGGTTTCACCGAAGGTCAGCATGGCTTCGAGCTGGCCTTGCAGGCACTGCGCATAGAACGTGAAGGCGTCTTTGCAGTCGCCGTTGAAGATAAGGTAGGGATTGATTTTCATGGTCGGCTCCGGGTGCTCGAGTTCATTCATCGGTTTGGACGCCGGTTTTTTCGGCGAATTCCGATTGTGTCGAGCCGACAAGCAAAGCGCTAAATCTTTGTCGACGCTTGTGTTTCTTTAGATGTTTTTTCGATAGGACGCGCGAGGCTTATCGCCTCCGGCACACGCCGTGGCGCCAGCACACGTTCGATGGCGCCGCTGACCATGCTCTCCAGCAACTCATCGCGCTCCTGCTCGTCCAGCACATGGGGTGTCAGCCAGCTGGGAGCGCTGTTGAGCAGGGCGCCAATGGCATGCCCGGCGGCCAGCAGGCCTTGCTCGCTGAAACGGGACTTCGCGCCCAGCATCTTCAGCAGCGTACGTTCGTATTGCTCGCGCAATTGTTGAACCCGTGCCTGTTGCTCTTCGTTCAGGCAACCGCTGTCGCGCTCCACCAGGCGGAAATGCCAAGGCATCTCCCGATGCAGATTCAGATGGGCGCGGATCAGGCTGTTGAGTTTGTCGCGCTTGCCCGGGGCCTTTTGCTGGATACGTGCCAGGGTGGCCAGCAGTTCCTCGTAGAACTCTTCAATCAGGTCGAGCAGCAGATGCTGTTTGCTCGGGTAATGGTGATACAGCGAGCCTGGGGAGAGCCCCAGGCACGTCGCGAGCTCACGCATGCCGACCTGGCCGAACCCCTTGCAGGCAAACAGCTCCAGGACCTTGTCCCGGTACTCGGCAAAGCGCGAGCAACGCTCAGGCATAGGCATGGAAGCCGCGCCCCGTTTTGCGTCCCAGGTAACCGGCAGCGACCATTTCCTTGAGCAGCGGCGCCGGGCGATATTTGCTGTCGTTGAAACCGTCATAGAAGGCTTCGAGGATCGACAACAGGGTGTCCAGGCCAATCAGGTCCGCCAGGGCCAACGGGCCGATAGGCTGATTGCAGCCCAGGCGCATGCCGGCGTCGATGTCTTCGGCGCTGGCCAGGCCTTCCTGGAACACCAGGATCGCTTCGTTGATCATCGGCACCAGGATGCGGTTGACCACGAAGCCCGGGCGGTTGCCGGCGGTGATCGCGGTTTTGCCGAGGGTGGTCGCCATGTCCAGCGCCAGTTGGTGGGTCGCGTCACTGGTTTGCAGGCCGCGGATGACTTCGATCAGGCCCATCACCGGCACCGGGTTGAAGAAATGCAGGCCGATGAAGCGCTCAGGCTGGCTGACACTGGCGGCGAGTTGGGTGATCGACAGCGACGAGGTGTTGGAGGCAATGACACATTCGCTGCTGACCTGTGTTGCGATCTGTTGCAGTACACGCAGTTTCAGATCGAGATTTTCAGTGGCCGCTTCGATGACCAATTGCGCGTCACCCAGGACACTGTAATCGGTGCTGGTGCGGATTTTGTCGAGGGTGGCTTGTTTCTGCTCCACCGTCAGGGTTTGCTTGGCGATCTGCCGGTCCAGGTTTTTACCGACCGTTGCGACGGCTTTTTGCAAAGCGCTTTCGGATATGTCGAGCAAGGTCACGTTGAAACCGGCCATGGCACAGACTTGTGCGATGCCGTTGCCCATGGTGCCCGCACCGATCACGCCGATGTTTTGCAGATTCATCTTCCCATCCTTCGATCAAACCCTGCGATACCTTGGCCGCGACTGCAGCCGAAGGCGTACTATTGCCGCGAGTCTAGAGCCGGCAGGGCGGTTGTCCTATGCCAAAACTGTTCAACGGCACTGATGTTTTTTGCCATTCGGGTGATGAGAGAGAAACGAACCAATGCGGGAAAAGGACTCGGTTGCCGCCTATTTCGTGCAGGCAATGATCCACGGGCTGAGGGATGATCCGCAGCGCGTGACGGCCGTGCTCGAACAGGCGTGCATTGATCCGGCGGTCATGCACCAACCCACGGCGCGGGTGCCGGCCAATGCGTTTGCGGCGCTGTGGCTGATCCAGATCCGCGAACTCGACGACGAGTTTTTCGGGCTCGACTCCCATGGCATGCCGCCAGGCAGTTTCGCCCTGATTTGCCGTGCCCTGATTCAGGAGCCCGATTTGCACAAGGCCATGCGTCAATGCCTGGCCAACTTCGGCTTGTTCCTGCACGACTTTCGCGGCTCGCTGGCCGTGCGTGGCAAGCGTGCGGTGATCAGCCTGGAAACCCGCTCGACGGACAACGATGCCAGCCGGTTCGGTGAAGAAACCTTCCTGGTGTTGATGATCAGCCTGCTGTGCTGGCTGGGCGGGCGGCGCATTCCCATTGATCGCGCGGACTTCCGCCATTCGCGCCTGTCGCTGGGTGACGATCGCCTGCTTTGGGGCCCCAACCTGACCTTTGGTGCCGAGCGCACCGAAATCGAATTTGCCAGCCACTACTTGCGCCTGCCAGTGGTTCAGGACCTGGCGTCGTTGAAAGTGTTTCTGCGTACCGCGCCGCAATGGTTGGTGATCCGCTTCCGTAACCAGCATGGCCTGGCATCGCAGGTTCATCAGCGCTTGCGCGGCAGTCATTACAGTGAGTGGCCGACGTTGCAGGCCTTTGCCCTGGAACAGCACCTGAGCCCCAGCACCTTTCGCCGCAAACTGGAGCGTGAAGGCTGCTCCTACCAGGAAATCAAGGACGARGTACGGCGTGGCGTGGCCTTTGAGCAATTGCGTCAGAGCGATGCGAGCATCAGCGATATCGCCGAGCAACTGGGTTTCCAGGAACCCAGCGCCTTCCATCGGGCGTTCAAGAAGTGGACCGGGGAAAGCCCGGGGCGCTATCGGGCCCGTTATCAGGGGGAGCAGGGCGCAAAGGTCGCCGCCCTTCAGGAGTCCTGCGAGCCCTGAGCCACCGCCGGCCCGGCCACTTGATGAGGGCTTGCCCTCATCAAGCCATCGAGGGCCTGACGATACTGACTGCCGCCCAGGCTCATGCTGTTGTTGTGTGTGCCGCCGGGTACCAGCAGCAGGCGCTTGGGTTCATGGGCGGCATTGAACAGTTGCTGGCTGAATCGTGAGGGCATGAACGGGTCGGCCAGGCCGTGCACCACCAGCAGCGGCATGTCGATGTCGACGATCTTGTCGATAGAGTCGAACTTCTGCGACAACAGCCAGCGCACCGGCAGCCCGTTCACCGGCAGATTGTTGTTGGCCACTTCCGCGACCGCATCGCCCAACGAAGTGAAAGAAGACTCGATGACCAGACCGCGCACCGGCACGGGGATGTGCTGCTGTTTCGCCTGTGCGGCCAGGTCTGCCGCGAGTTCGATGGCCACTGCGCCGCCCAGTGAATGCCCGTAGATCAGACGCTTGCTGGCGTCCGGTTGCATCGCTGTAAAGCGCTCCCAGGCGACGCGTGCGTCTTCATAAACACTGGCTTCCGAGGGCAAATCCCCTTTGCTCTGACCAAAGCCACGGTAGTCGATGGCCAACACCGAATAGCCCATGGCCCGCAATTGCTCGATGCGAAACGCCTGGCCCGTAAGGTTCCAGCGCACACCATGCAGGTAGAGGATTGACGGCGCATCGCGGCGTGCCGCGGGCCACCACCAGGCATGCAGGTTCTGCCCGGCCTTGAAGCTGGCGGGCTTGATCTCGAACTCCTGAACGTCTTGCGGCAGGCCGCGATACCAGCCTGCCGTGCCCGGTTCGATGCGGAACAGCAACTCGCGCTCTTTATATCTGAGCGCCCCACAACTCACCGGCAAGCCGACGACCAGCACGGTCATGCACAACCACGACAACCAGCGTCGGCGTAGGTGAGCGAGGAGGGGAGCAGGCATTGGACGGTCCAACAGAACGTGAAGCACGGGTTTTAACAGATGTGCCCCTGCGTCAGGGGATTTTTCCGACCATCGTTGACACGCACTGGTTGACTGAGCAATCGGCTGCCGAGTTCCAGCAATAGCGCTACCACAATGGCTCCGGCGGCAATCACGAACATCAAGGCATGATGGCCACCACTGGTATTGAACAGCGCCGAATAAGCAAACCCCGAGAAGGCCTGGAACGTCGCGAACGACACGGTGGCGCGGCTCCAGGCAATCTGCTGCTGGTGATGGTTGGGGATCAATTCATGCACCCGGGCCAACGCCAGCGGCACGATGCCGGGCGGGAAGGAGCCGAGGATCACCGCCAGTAAAGCCAGTGCCGCGAACGAACTGCTGATCGATAAGAGGCCAACCGCCAACGCCTGTATTACCAGCACGATGCGGATCCCCGTTTTCGCGCCCAGTTGGTCGGCCAGAAAACCGTAACTCACTGGCCCGACAATCGCGCCAAGGCCATACATCACCCAGATCAGCGCGCCGACATGCGCCCCGGCATTGAGCCCGCGGGCGACGTAATCCACCAGGAACACCATGGCCGGCACCAGTCCGGCGGCCATGAACGCGTATTGGGCGAACAGCAGGTAAACGCTCGGGTCGGTGGGGGCAGGCGACGAGGTATCCGACGGCGCAGCGGCGACCGGGTGCGCAGCGGTTGGCCAGCCAAACCAACTGGCGGCAGTGAGAACCAGGGCCAACAAGCCAAGGCCGAACCAGGTTTGCTGCAAGCCGAGGCTCAACAGCGGCGGCACGATCGTCCCCGAGCCGGCAATGCCCAAGCCGATGCCAAGGAATATCGCACCGCTGGCCAGGCCCCTGCGGGTCGCCGGTACGTGAGGCAATACGGTTCCCGCCACCAACACCATGATCGCGCCACCGGCGATCCCCGACAGCAGGCGCCAGCCGAAGAACCAGCTCATCGACAACGGAAAACCACAGGCGAAAAACGCCAGCGTCACTGCCAGCATCATCAGGCGCAGGGCGGTTTTGTTTGAGGTCCGGCGTGCCAGTGGATGGCCAATCAGTGCGCCGATCAGGTAACCCACCAGATTGGCGGCGCCGAGGTACACCACGTCGCTGGCGGAAAACCAGTGGGCCTGGATCAGCGAGGGAATCAGCGGCGTATAGGCGAAACGCGCCAGGCCGATGCTGACCAGGCTGGCGCAGAGGCCGGCGAAGATCGGCAGCCAGATCGCGCGGGCTGCAGGAATAAGGGGTGCAGGAGTAAGGGGAGCAGATGAGCTGTGCATGTGCATAGTCCTGTGGGGAACTCAGGCCTTCAGCATATCGAGATTATTTGAAGCATTAACGCAGCGATTACGCGCTATGCTGATGCGTAAATGCATCATCAGGAGAGCGCTATGAATTGGGATGACGCCCGGGTATTTCTCGCGGTTTGCCGTGAATCGACGTTGCGTGGTGCGGCGCGGGTGTTGGGGGTCGACCAGGCCACGGTCGGTCGGCGCATCACGGCGCTGGAAAAGTCATTGAGTGCGACCTTGTTCCTGCGTACCTCCGACGGTTATGCGCTGACGGCTGTCGGTGAAGCGGCGCTCAAGGCGGTGGAGAAAATGGAGCATTCGGCGCTGGAGCTGGAGCGCCAGATCCAGGGCCTGGACGATCGCCTGACCGGCACGGTGCGGGTCAGCACCACCGACTCTCTGGCGATCGATTTCCTGATCCCGGCGATTGCCCGCCTGCATCGACAACACCCGGATGTACGGGTGCAGCTGGACGCCACCACGCAGATTCTCAGCCTGGCAAAACGCGAGGCGGACATCGCCGTACGCAACACCCGACCGGAGAACCCGGACCTGATCGCCCGGCGCATCGCCCGCTGGCCGGTGGGTCTGTTTGCCTCGCAAGCCTATGTCGATGCCCACGGCGTGCCGGAGCCCGGGTCGGCGTTCGCCGGGCATGACCTGGTGGTGTATCAACCGTACTTGCAGGGCAACAAGGACCTGACGCTGGTCTCGGAACCGGTGGCGCGCGGGCGGATTGTCGCCAGCCTCAGTTCCAGCCTGCTGGTGCGCCGTTCGATTGCTGCGGGGATAGGGGTCGGGGAAATTCCGGTGTACATCGGGGAGAAAGAGGGGCTGGTCAGGTTGTGGCCGGAGCGCTCGCGGCCGTTACCCTATGACATCTGGCTGGTGACCCACGCGGACCTGCGGCATACGGCCAGGGTCCGGGCGGTCATTGATGAGATTGTCGCGGGGTTTGCCGGGACTGGCGAGTAATTTCAGGTGGCAAAAAATCCTGTGGGAGCGAGCTTGCTCGCGATGGCGGAGTGTCAGACGACATCACTGTTGAATGACACAACGCATCGCGAGCAAGCTCGCTCCCACAGGGATCTACCACAGGGATCTGTCATGGCATTTCCGGCAGTTCCTGTGGGCGCAGGTCGAACACCAGCACTTCGGCATCCACGCCGTTGCTCAAGGTCAGCGCCTGTTCATCACGAACCCGCACACCGTCACCTTCCTGCAACAACACACCGTTGAGTTCGACGCTGCCCCGGGCCACGTGCACATAGGCGTAGCGGTTGGCGGCGAGTTCCAGGGTGGCGCTTTCCTTGCCGTCGATCAGGCCGGCATACACCCGTGCATCCTGACGCACCTTCAACGAACCCTTGGCACCGTCCGGCGAGATGATCAGTTGCAGGCGCCCGCGTTTTTTCTGGGTGCTGAAGTGCTCTTGCTGATAACGCGGTTTGGCGCCACTGACGTCGGGCACGATCCAGATCTGCAGAAAGTGCACCGGCCGGGTGCTGGAGTGGTTGAACTCACTGTGGGCCACGCCGCTGCCTGCGCTCATCAGTTGCACGTCGCCGGGGCGGATCACCGAACCGGTGCCCAGTGTGTCCTTGTGTTCCAGGGCACCTTCAAGCACATAGGAGAAAATCTCCATGTCGCGGTGCGGGTGCTGGCCGAAGCCTTTACCGGCGGCGACGCGGTCGTCGTTGATCACCAACAGGTCGGAAAAACCCTGCTCTTTCGGGTTGCGATAACTGGCGAAGGAAAAGGTATGGAACGACTTCAACCAGCCGTGATTGGCCAGGCCACGATCCGAGGCTTTGCGAAGAGTCAGCATGATCAAATCTCCTTTCAAGACGTGAATTCGTCCGAGTGAGGAGAAGGTTAATGTTTATCTAAGGATGCAATAAGTAGATGAAAATTGTAATACTGTCTCTTTAAGGTTGACAGTATTCGGGCGCGAATAAGCTATTCTTTTCCGACGTTTGACCTGTGTTTGGTCATAATGCACACATCCCTGATACCGGGCGCAAACTCTGTGGGAGCGAGCCTGCTCGCGAAGGCGTAGTGTCAGTCGCTATCAACTTTGGCTGATACACCGCTTTCGCGAGCAGGCTCGCTCCTACAAGGGGCTGGCGCTCGGCGACCGACCTTCTATGATCCCAGTGAATTCCAATCCATGAAAACCGTGGCAATGGTGCTGTTTCCCGACTTTCTCCTGCTCGACATGGCCGGGCCCATGGAAGTGTTTTCCATCGCCAATCGTTATCTGAAACCCGACGATCACTATGTGTTGTCGACCATCGGCACCGAGCACGGCGCGCTGCGGGCGTCCAACGGGGTGAGCGTGCATGCCGACCGGCACATCGATCAGGCCTGCGAGGGTTTTGATTTGCTGCTGGTGCCCGGTGGTCCCGGTGCCTACAACGAAAGGCATCCGCCGTTGCTCGACTGGCTCAGGCACAACGTCAGCCGGTCCGCTGGTTATGGTTCCATCTGCACCGGGGCGTTCGTGCTGGGGCATGCGGGTTTGCTCGACGGCTATCGCGTTACCACCCACTGGCACTACACCGAGCGGCTGATCAAGGGCTTTCCGAAGGCGACCGTCGAGACCGATCAGATCTTCGTCCAGGACCGCAACCTGATCACTTCCGGTGGTGTCACCGCCGGGATCGACCTGGCCTTGGCGGTGGTGGCCCGGGACCATGGCAAAAAAGTCGCCCAGGACGTGGCCAAGGTGTTGCTGGTGGTGATGAAGCGCCAGGGCGGACAGGCGCAGTTCAGCCCGTTGATGGCGGCGGTGGCGCCTCATGAAACGGCGATTACCCGGGTGCAGAACCATGTGCTTGAACATCTCGATGAAACCTATAGCATCGAGCGCATGGCGGGTCTGGCCAACATGAGCCCGCGTCACTTCGCCAGGGTGTTCGCCCGGGAAGTGAACATGACGCCGATGGAGTTTCTGCAAAGCGCGCGCATCGATTGCGCCAGGAACCTGCTGGAAACCACCGAGTTGCCGCTCAAGACCGTGGCGTTCAAAAGTGGCTTCGGCAGTGTGCGGCACATGCGTTTTCTGTTCAGTGAAAAGCTCGGCCTGACCCCGGCCCAATACCGCGAGCAGTTCAGCTAGCGCGTATGTCCGTCGTGCGCACCGCAATGGCCGTGACGCTCCCTCCGCGGCAGTTGTACCGTCACCGAGGCCTGCCAAGATACCGCTGAACTCATTGCAAGGACGGTGCGGAGCCTGGGCTGGAAGCCAGGTTTCCAGCGGGTGACTGCCCATGAACAGCCTCAGAGATATAAACAGCGAAGCGGTGCTGCAATTCGGGCCCTATGCTTTCCACCTCAGTCAGCGACTGGTGCTGGAGGGCGATCGACCGCTGCGCCTGGGTGGCCGCGCCCTTGACGTGTTGCAGGTGCTGGTCGAGCACGCAGGTTCAGTGGTCAGCAAGGAAGAGTTGATTGCGCAGGTCTGGCCGCGCTCCGTGGTCGAAGAGATCAACCTGCGGGTACACATTGCCGCCCTGCGTCGTGCCCTGGGCGATGGGCAGAACGGCCAGTGCTACATCGTCAACATTCCCCAGCGCGGCTACAGTTTTGTCGCCCCGGTGCAGCTTTCGCCAGAGCCTGTAGCGTTCCCGAGCGGGACCGTACAAAAGCTCCTGCACAACCTGCCGGCGCGGCTCACGCCGATTACCGGGCGCGATGCGGTTGTCGGCAGCCTGGTGCGGCAGTTGCCGGTGCGCCGATTCATGACCCTGGTCGGGCCTTGCGGGATCGGCAAGACCACCGTGGCGTTGCGCGTGGCCGAACTGTTGTTGCAGCACTATCGGCATGGCGTGTGGCTGGTGGACCTGGCGGCGATCGACGACCCGGCGCAAGTGACTGATTACCTCACTCGAACCCTTGAACTTAAGGTCGGCACCACGCTGGAGACGCTGGCGCAGCGGCATGCCTTGTTGGTGCTCGACAACTGCGAACACCTGCTCGAACGCTGCCAAACGTTGATCGAGACACTGCTGCACTCGATGCCCCGGCTGTCGATCCTCGCCACCAGCCGCGAGCCACTCAAGGCGTCTGGCGAAACCGTATTGCGTCTGCCACCGCTGGCGGTGCCGCCGGTGTCAGGGCTGCGCAGCGTCGCCGAGGTCATGGGCTATTCGGCGGTGCAGTTGTTCGTCAGCCGTGCCCGGGCTCGATTGCACGGGTTCACCCTGCGCGAACAAGACCTCAGGACCGTACGGGATATCTGCCGACGCCTCGATGGCCTGCCGCTGGCGATTGAACTGGCCGCGGCGCAAATCGATGCGTTGGCGCTGGTGGGGTTGCAAGCGCAACTCGACAACTGTTTTCAGCTGCTGACTCAGGGCCGCCGCACAGCCGTTCCCCGACATCAGACCCTCAAAGCCGCTCTGGATTGGAGCTACGAACGGTTGACTGCCGTGGAGCAAACCGTGTTGCAGCGTCTGGCGGTGTTCAAAATGGCGTTTACCCAGGCCGCAGCGATTGGCGTGATCAGCTGCGACGGGTTGCCCGCCGCCGAGCTGATCGAGGTGATGGAGAACCTCGCTCTCAAGTCACTGCTGTCCCAGGAGCAGGGCGGTGGTGTGACCCGTTACCGCTTCCTCAATACCACCCGCACCTACGCACTGGAAAAACTCGAACTCAGTGGCGATTTGCGCGCCCTTGAAATGCGTTATGCCGGCTACATCAGTCAAGCGCGCTGGCCTTCAGACGGGCAGGTGGCATTGCAACTCGTCGAGTAGCCGGCGAACCGTCATCAGGTCAGGCGTGGCAAAACCTTCGGTGAAGCGCTCGTAGATCGGTGCCAGCAGGTCATACGCCCTTTGGCGGTGGCCTTGACGCTGCCACAGTTGCGCCAGCGAGGTGGCGCTGCGCAGCTCCCAGGCCAGTGCACCCTGAGTTCTGGCCACGTTGAGTGCCTTGAGCAGCACGGTTTCGGCCGTCGCGGCGTTGACCGGGCAATCCGTTGCCAGCAACGTCTTGGCCCTGGCCCGCAGAATCTCTGCGGTGCTCCAGCCCGACACACCGTTTTGTGCGCGTTCGAGCAAATCATCGTCGACGCAGGTCGAATCCAGCGTGACCATGATGTCTTTGATCAAACCGACACTTTGGTGGCCGGTTGGCCGAACATCGGTGCCACCGATCACCTGCGCGTAGTGTTGCGCCCAGTTGTAGAACAGCAGGACCGAGTGTTTCTGCGCCTGTTCCAACAGCAGGCGCAGGAGTTCGCGGGCGCTGCAGGTGTCGCCGTTGTAGTAAGCGATCAGGCAGCCGGAGAGCGCCAGGGTGTAGCAAATCGATGTGCCGTGGTTGATCTGCAATGCGATGTCCAGTGCCTGCCGGGCTGTGCGCCAGGCTTGTTCCGGTTGGCCTTGCAGCCAGAGGATGCGCGCGTGGATGGTTAGCGCCGCGACACTCTGGTCGTATTGCACGCCGAAACCATGGGTGAAACGGTTGAGATGACCGTTGTGGGCCATGTGTTGCAGCACCTGTTCGGCATGCTCCCGAGCCTGATGCTGGTCGCCGCAGAAGTGCAGGGCCAGTACCCGCAATCGATGCATGCTCAGGGACATCAGGGCGTCGTCCTGCAGCCCCAGTTGATCGAATTGCCGGCTTTGCTCCTGGGCCATCCGGTAATGACCGCAACAGAGATTGGCCGCCAGGTGACCGGAAATCGCCCGTAACTGGCCAGTCACATCGTTGCACTGTCGGGCCAGGCTGTAGGCGCTGACGAAGGCGCCGACGGTTTCGTCGGTGCCCCCCTGCGTGTGATAACAGGCGCTGCCCAGAGCCAGCATGAGGGCCATCTTCAGGCGCGGGCAAGGCTCGGGTGACTGCTCGAGCAAGGCCAGGGCCTTGCGCACATAACCGCCGTGTTCCTTGAGCAGTGACAACTCCTGCCACAGGGGAGTGGACTTCGCGGCCAGGCGTATCGCCAGTGCCTGCGGCCCTTGAGCGTGCAAACCCCAATCGAGGGTTGCACGGATGTCCTCCAGAGYCCGGCCATGGCGCTCGATCCACAGGTCGGTCGACGTTTTCTCCCAGTCGTCCTGCGCCTGTTGCATCAGCACGAGGCAGCGCTCGGCATGGCGTTCCCGCGTGCCGGGCAGGTCGGCGGTTTGCGCAAGTTTTTCCAGGGCGTAGCCGCGGGTGGTGTCGAGCAGACGGTAGTACACGTCTTCGTCGCCCACTTCCACGTTCAGTAACGACTTGGCGACCAGTTGCGTGATTGAACCGAACACCTCGCGCGGTTCTATGCGTTCGCCGACGATCACCGCCGCTGCCGACTCCAGGGTGAAGCCAGCACAAAACACACTCAGTCGGCGCAGGCAGGTCTTTTCGCAGGCAGTGAGCAGTTCGAAGCTCCAGTCCAATGTTGCACGCAGGGTCTGATGGCGTGCCAGGGGCGTCTGGCAGGACTGGTTCAGCAACCGGAAGCTGCTTTGCAACTGCGCCAGCAAGCCGTGCAATCCGAAGTTGCCCACTTGCGCTGCTGCCAGTTCGATGGCCAGTGGTATGCCGTCCAGTCGATGGCAAATGTCTATCAGCAGCGGCAGTTCATCATCAGTCAGTTCAAAGCTGTCGTGACTGKCCATGGCCCGCTCGACAAACAGTTGCAGGGCGGAAAAGGTCATGGCCTGGGCGCGGTCGAGGACAGCGATGGGTGGCGGGCAGTCGAGTGACTCCAGGCGCTGGACGAATTCCCCTTCGGCCCGCAGGCTCTCGCGGCTGGTGGCGAGGATGTGCACGTGCGGCGCACTGCGCAGAATGTCTTCGCTGAGCTGGGCAATGGCGTCGACCAAGTGTTCGCAGTTGTCGATGATCAGCAGCATGTGGCGATCGCGCAGAGCGTCTGCAAGCCCGTTCAGGGGGGCGTCGTCGTGCAGGGCCAGTTCGAGTAGCGTCGCCAGGTGACTGTTGATCATCAGCGGGCAGTTGATCGGGGCCAGGTCCAGCAGGTGAATGCCGTCGCGGTAGCGACCGATCATTTGTTCGGCGACCCGCAAGGCCACGGTGGTCTTGCCGATGCCGCCGGGGCCGACGAGGGTGATGAAACGCTGCTGGGGCAGTTGCTCCATCAGGTTGTCGACCAGCGTCTGCCGGCCGATCATGCGTGTGCGGCGCACCGGCAGGTTATGCCGGCTCGATGCGGTACGTGCGGGCTCCGGCGCTTGCCCGGCCTGTTCCAGTGAATGCGGTGCGACGAAGCTGTACCCGCGCTGGGCCACGGTGACGATGTAGCGCTGACCAGCCTGACCGTCGCCGAGCGCCTTGCGCAACGCGGCCATGTGCACCCGCAGGTTGATGTCTTCGACCACGCTGCTGGGCCAGACCCGGGCGATCAATTGTTGCTTGCTGACCACGTTGCCGGCCTGTTCCAGCAGGATCAACAGGATGTCCATGGCGCGCCGGCCCAGGCGCAAGGGCTGGTCGGCCTCCATCACCAGGCGTTGTCCGGGGTAGACCCGGTAGGGGCCGAAATGAACAGCCTGTTCGGGGGAAAGGGTCAACGAGTCGCTCCTGTTGCATCCGTCTGGTTCGCGGTTTTGGAGCATATTCCTCAGGTTTTTTACCCAGCGCAATGCGCCGCCCGGGTGACTGATGGGGGCAGGCATTGACTCTAACGCATCGGCCAATGGCTGTCGGTCCCGCGATCATTGGGCGCGACAGACGGACAGCAGTTGCCGAGGCTTTTTGCGCGCCATGGAAATTTAACAACGTTTAACTCGTCGCGTGTCCGGTTTGCGTCCAAAACTCGCTCCTACAAAGGGATTCTATCCATCGTAAGGACAGAGCAATGAGCAACGTGGTAGTGGTCTATCACAGTGGCTACGGGCACACCCGGGTCATGGCCGAAGCCGTGGCCGCGGGCGTGGAACGGCACCTGGGCAGCACCTGCCAGTTGATTCCGGTCGAGGAAGTGGACGAACACTGGGAGCGGCTGCACAACGCCGACGCCATCATCTTTGGCGCGCCGACCTACATGGGCAGCGCCTCGGCGGCCTTCAAGGGCTTCATGGAGGCCACGGCAGCGTTCTACCTGGCCCAGCCCTGGCGCGACAAACTCGCGGCGGGCTTCACCAATTCCGGCTGCCTGTGCGGCGACAAACTCAACACCTTGCTGCAGATGGCCGTGTTCGCCGCCCAGCACTCGATGATCTGGGTCGGCCTCGACCTGCTGCCGGCGCGTTCCAGCAGCGGCGCGTTCAACGGCCAACTCAATCGCCTGGGCAGCTCACTGGGCGCCATGGCCCAGTCGAATGTCGAACAATCCCCCGACGATGCCCCCCCGCCCGAGGATCGCTGCACCGCCGCGCACCTGGGCGAACGTGTGGCGCGCCTGGCGGATCGCATGAACCCGCTACCGGTTTGATTCACACCCCAACCCTCGTTAAGGAGGCATCACCCATGAGCACCTTCACTACCCGCGACGGCGTCGAGATTTACTACAAGGACTGGGGCACCGGTCAGCCGATTGTCTTCAGCCACGGCTGGCCGCTGAACGCCGACAGCTGGGAGTCGCAGATGATCTTCCTGGCCTCCAAGGGCTACAGGGTCATCGCCCACGACCGTCGCGGTCATGGGCGTTCCAGCCAGCCGTGGTCGGGCAATGACATGGACCATTACGCCGACGATCTGGCGCAGTTGATCGAGCTGCTCGATCTGCAAAACGCCGTGCTGTTCGGCTTCTCCACCGGCGGTGGCGAGGTGGCGCGTTACATCGGTCGCCACGGCACCGGCCGCGTGGCCAAGGCGGGGCTGATATCCGCCGTGCCACCACAGATGCTCAAAACCGAAGCCAACCCCGGCGGCCTGCCGCTGGAAGTGTTCGACGGCATCCGCCAGGCCTCGCTGGCCGACCGTTCGCAGCTGTACATCGACCTCGCCAGCGGCCCGTTCTTCGGCTTCAACAAGCCCGGCGCGAAACCGTCCCAGGGCATGATCGACTGGTTCTGGATGCAGGGCATGATGGCCGGCCACAAGAACGCCTATGACTGCATCAAGGCGTTCTCGGAAACCGACTTCACCGAAGACCTGAAGAAGTTCGACGTGCCGACCCTGGTGGTGCATGGCGACGCGGATCAGGTGGTGCCCTACGAAGCGGCGGGCGTCTCCTCCGCCAGGCTGGTGAAGGGCTCGACCCTGAAGATTTACCCGGGCGCCCCTCACGGTTTGACGGACACCCATAAGGATCAGCTGAACGCTGACCTGTTGGCGTTCTTGAAAGGTTAAAAAAGCCGGATCAAAAGATCGCAGGCTTCGCCAGCTCCTACAGGGTCGCGTGCATGCCCGTAGGAGCTGGCGAAGGCTGCGATCTTTTGCTTTTAAGGCCATGCACCACCTGACAGCGCCAGGCAAACGGATTGATGCCTTCGCTGCGGGTGAAGATGTGGCAGAAGTGCGCCTGATCGCAGAAGCCGCATTCAAGGCTGATCTGCGTAAGGCTCATGTCGGTGTACTGGATCAATTGCTTGGCCAGGACAATGCGCTGCTGACGGATCCAGTCCTGGGGCGAGAGGCCGGTGCTGCACTTGAACGCGCGGGAGAAGTGACTGCGCGAGAGGGCGCAGGCCTGTGCCAGTTCAGTGACTTCCAGGCTGTCGCCCAGACGTTCGAGGATCAGTTGCTTAACCAGTTTTTCGCGTTGCGGGCTGAGGCCGCCGGGGTGGGGCTTGCGAGGTTCGCTGGCAGGTGCGCGGGCGGTGATGTGCTGTGGGAAAGCCATGGCCATTGTCCGGTCGGGGGAGGAAAAGCGCTGGCGCCCGGTTCGAGCGATCAGCACCGTTACTCTGGAAAAAACAGTTCTGCGCTGAGGGCTTCATTGTTGGAGGCGCCCGCTGTGGCTGACGAGTTAAACGTTGTTAATTCCATGTCCGAGGCTGTGAACACAGCACATCGTTGCAAGTGCGGGCGACGTCGATGGGCACAAGATGCGCAATATGGAGCGGGCCACAACGGACCGTCGATTGGTTTGAAAAGGTGAACAGATGAAACGGACATGGCAGGGAACGCTGGGCGCCATCGGCCTGGTTCTGATATCCGCCAACGCGCTGGCCCAGGCGCCTGCGCAGGTGGGCACGCAAGTACCCGGTTACTTTCGGCTGGCACTGGGGGATTACGAAGTGACGGCGCTGTTCGACGGTTATAACGACCTGTCGCCGAAGCTGTTGCAAGGCATGAGCCAGAGCCAGATCCGCGCGCTGTTGGCCCGTCGTTCGATTGAAACCCCGGGTGTGCAGACCGCCTTCAACGCCTTTCTGGTCAACACTGGTAAACAGCTTGTCCTGATTGATACCGGGGCAGGGCAGTGCATCGGTCCTACCGCCGGCCAGCTCCCGGCCAACCTGCAAGCGGCCGGCTACAAACCGGAGCAGGTGGACGCCATCCTGATCACCCACCTGCACCTGGATCACGTCTGTGGCCTGGTGGACGGCCAACAGCAACCGGTGTTCGCCAACGCCACGGTGTACGCGGCCAAGGCCGAAGCCGACTACTGGCTCGACCCGCAGGCGTTGGCCAAGGCACCGGAAGCGGCCAAGGGCTACTTCAAAATCGCCCAGGATTCCACCGCGCCTTACGTGGCCGCCGGCCGATTCAAGACCTTCACCCCCGGCCAGTCACCGCTGCCGGGCGTGGTCGAGGCGCAACTGGAAGCCGGGCACACGCCGGGCAGCACCACGTACCGTTTCACCTCCCAAGGGCAAAGCATCCTGTTCATGGGCGACCTGGTGCACAACCTCGCCGTGCAGTTCCTGCACCCTGAGGTATCGATCGGTTTCGACGTCGACAGCCAGCATGCGATCAAAAGCCGCAACCAGGTGTTCAGTGCCGCTGCCGCCAGCAAGACCTGGGTGACTGCGGCGCACCTGCCATTTCCCGGCATCGGTCATATCACCGCCGAAGGCAAGCATTTCCAGTGGGTGCCGGTGGAGTACGGACCGTACAAACGAGCGGCGAACGTGCCGTTGATCGAGTAAAGTCGGCAGTTCTCGCGCCTGGCCGACCACACAAGGAACCCGAGCCTATGAACCGTAACGATCTGCGTCGCGTCGACATGAACCTGCTGGTGATTTTCGAAGCCCTGATGTTCGAAAAGAACCTGACCCGCGTCGCCGAAAAACTGTTCATGGGTCAGCCTGCGGTGAGCGCCGCGTTGGGGCGTTTGCGCGATCTGTTCGACGACCCGTTGCTGTTGCGCAACGGTCGCGGCATGGAACCGACGGCGCGGGCGTTGGCGATTCTCAAGGAATTGCAGCCGGCGATGGACACCATTTCCGGCGCGGTCAGCCGGGCCAAGGAATTCGATCCGGCGACCAGTTGCGATGTGTTCCGCATCGGTCTGTCGGACGATGCCGAGTTTGGTTTGTTTCCACCGTTGCTGCGTCAGTTGCAAGAGGAAGCGCCGGGCATCGTCGTGGTCGTGCGGCGGGCCAATTACCTGTTGATGCCGACGCTGCTGGCGTCGGGGGAAATCTCGGTGGGTGTGAGTTACACCACGGATCTTCCGGCCAATGCCAAGCGCAAGAAGCTGCGCGATATTCCCTGCAAAGTGCTGCGCGGCGACGCCCGGCCGGGGACGCTGACCCTGGACGAGTACTGCGAGCGGCCCCATGCGATGGTGTCGTTCTCGGGGGACTTGAGCGGCAATATCGATCTGGATCTGGCGAAGGTCGGGCGTAGTCGTCGAGTGGTGCTGGGGGTGCCGCAGTTCAGTGGATTGCGGGCGTTGCTCGCCGGTACCGAGATGATTGCCACCGTGCCGGATTATGCGGCGTGTGCGTTGGTGGAGGGATGTGGGTTGCGGGCCGAGGATCCGCCGTTCGAGATTGAGGCGGCGCAGTTGTCCATGGCCTGGAGCGGGGTGCATGACAATGATCCGGCGGAGCGGTGGTTGCGGTCGCGGATTGGTCAGTTCATGTCGGTGACTTTGGATATTCCGTAGCTGTAGACCTTGGCGGCCTATGGGCCGACCAGGCTGCTTTTTTGATTGAGTACATATCCGTTTTTTCGGTAACGGCGGCTGGCGGTTTCGCCCTGACGGCGAGTCACTTTTTTTACAAGCGCCTAAAAAAAGTAACCAAAAAAACGCTCGCCCCGAACGTACGGCCCCTCGCTGAGGCTCGGGGTTCCTTCGCTCCGGTATTCATCCGGGGGCATCGCCTCCGGTCGGCTTCGCTTCGACCTCCTCTCGATGTGTTCGGCTTCGCCGAACGGCGCTGCGCGCCTGCCCCCCGAATGAACACCTCCACTCAGCCTGCCGAGGGGGCGGGTGGATCAAGATCAAGAGCTGCAGGCGAGCTAACGCTCGGCCTGATGAGTGGG
>NZ_JBFUHY010000086.1:0-19431 GCF_056402155.1 Pseudomonas sp. P4_C1 | reverse complement strand
GTTCTTGAGATGCCTGCTCGATCGCGGTGCGGGGCGTCGGCAGATGGCTGAATGCGTTCGACAGCCCAAAATCGTGAATCATGCCGTTGTAGCGTACCGACTTCACAGGTACACCCGCAGCGTCGAGCTTGCGGCCGTAAGCTTCAGCTTCATCGCGCAGGACATCGAATTCGGCAGTCTGGATCAGCGTCGGCGGCAAGCCCTTCAGCTGCTCGGTAGTGGCCTGCAGTGGAGAAGCGTAAATCTGTTTGCGTGCCTCGGCGTCGTGTGTGTAGTTGTCCCAGAACCACACCATCAAGTCCTTCGTCAGGAAATAGCCGTTGGCAAATTCCTTGTACGACGGCGTGTCGAAATTGGCATCTGTCACCGGACACAGCAACACTTGCGAACGCAGTGTGGGCCCACCCTTCTCGTTCGCCATCAGGGCAACTACGGCGGCAATGTTTCCGCCTGCGCTGTTGCCGGCCACGGCGAGGCGAGTGCCGTCTACCTTAATATCTTCGCCATGTTCGGCGACCCATTTTGTCGCGGCATAGGCTTGCTCGGTGGCGACGCCATATGCCGCCTCTGGCGAGAGGCTGTAGTTGACGAAGACCGCCACCGCACCCGAGCCTACCACCAGGTCACGCACCAGTCGTTCGTGGGTCGGGAAGTCGCCCAACACCCAGCCGCCGCCGTGGAAATACATGAACGCGGGCAGCGTCTTCCGTTGGCTACCGACCGGACGCACGATAGTCAACTTCAGATCGCTGCCGTTGACGCGTATTGTCATCTCGCTGACATCAGCTGCCGGCAACGCCACTTGGGGGGCCGCCTGGGCACCCGCCAGCGCGGCACGGGCATCGACCGGCGTCATGGAATCGAGAGTCTTGCCACCTTCAAGCGATTGCAAGAGTTTCGCCGTGTTGTGCTCAACTCCCGGGTATGTGGTGGCGGAGGCAGTACCGGGCGCAAGAGTAACGACCGTAAGAGCGAGAGCAGATGTAAGGGTTTTCATGACGTTTCCATTATTATGTCTGAGTGCTGGGAAGCCTCAACTACCGCAGACTCAAGGACGACAGAGGGTCAAGGCGCGACGTGGGTATGAAAGATCTTGCTGACGACCGTCCACTTGCCATCGACTTTCAACAGATGGAAAAAGTCGGTGAACGAAATGCCTGACATGTCGTTGGCGTCAATGCGCGCGCTAGCCGCCGTACCGACGACCTCGATGCGGACTATAGCTGCCGGTGCGTCAGGAGATGGGCGGAAACCCTTGTCGATCCCATCGAACAGGATTGGAATCGCGCCGCCGGTCAGCTTACCGTCGCCATCGACGCTAAACATCGTTGCTTGCTCACTGAAAGCTGGCTTCATGATGCTGCTTTTGGCGTGTTTGCAACCCTCAATGTACTTGTTCAGCACCTCGGTGATGGCTTGGTGTTCTTGTACGTAAGTCGGTTCGCTCATGTGTTTACCCTGCTTCATTGGATTGCTATTGATCACTGATTTGATTTACGCAGAAAAGCTTCAGGCTTTGGTATCAAGCCAGACAGATCCATAACGTGTGTAGGCCTCAGGAATCTCTATGACTTCCCTCAGATCATCTGCTGCGGTGCGCACCCAGAATGGATCGCGCAGCATTTGTCGCCCTACAAACACCAGATCAGCGCGGCCGTTTTGCAAGATTTCTTCGGCTTGACGCCCACTCTGAATCACACCCACAGCACCTGTAGCAATATGCAACTCCTTACGCAGTAATTCAGCGGCCGGTACCTGGTACCCCGGGTAGGTCTGCACCTTGACCATCTTGATTCCGCCGGAGCTGCAGTCGATCAGGTCAACACCCTGCTCTTTCATCCAGCGACCATATTCAAGGAACGACTCAGGCGTGTTTCCGCCTTCGGCGTAATCAGAGCTGGATATCCGTACGAACAGAGGACGATCTTCCCAGTGAGTTTTAACCTCTTCCAAAACTTCGCGCAGGAAGCGATAGCGACGCTTGGCATCACCTCCATATTCGTCGTCGCGCATGTTGGCTAGTGGCGAGAGAAACTCACTAAGCAAGTAGCCATGCGCGGCGTGGATCTCGAGCACATCGAATCCCGCTTCGCGGGCGCGCCGTGCGGCATCGCCATATAGCTTTACCAAACCCGGAATCTCATCAGCTGCGAGTTCGCGGGGAACAAGGCTGGTATCCGTGAAGGGAATCGCCGACGGAGCGATATGAATGAGATTAGGCAAATCGGCATTGCGCCCGGCATGGCCAATTTGAGCGCCAGCTTTTGCCCCAAAGCCGTGGAGCAGTTCAGTCAGCGCCTTCAGGCCGCCAATATGCTCATCGCTCCAGATACCCAAGTCACCGGCCCCTATACGACCATCAGCCTCGATAGCCAGCGTTTCTGGAAAAATCAGCCCCGCCTGACCTAAAGCTCGAGCACCATAATGAACTCGGTGCCAGTCAGTGACAAAGCCATCATCAGCGGCCATGTGCATGCACATAGGGGACATAACGACCCGGTTTTTCAGTTTCAGGCCTTTAATTTCATGGGGGGATAGCAACAAGCTCATCTGGCGGATTCCATAGTGGTTAATATGGAATCATGCTAACGTCCACAGCATCTTTACGTAAGTACGCACAATTTTGTGCTGTAGGCACATTTTTTATACCATGGAGATACCCAGTGAAGAAATGCGCTCCTCAGGGAGAAGTTGAAGCGTTTGCTTGCCCCGTCGCGTTTACCGTTGATGTGATCGGCGGGAAATGGAAATCGCTCATACTGTTCCACCTGATGTCCGGAACAAAGCGGTTCAACGAGTTGCGCCGGTTAATTCCGGATGTGACTCAGAGGATGCTCACCCTTCAGTTGAGAGAGCTGGAGACAGACAGAGTTATCCATCGCGAAATCTATCGCGAAGTGCCGCCCAAGGTGGAGTATTCGCTCACAGAATTAGGCAACACACTTGCGCCTTTGGTCAGTGCGATGCGGGAATGGGGAGCGGCGCATGAGAGTACGATCTTAGAGTTCAGGCGCTCTGCGGTCGATGACGATCAGTTTGAATCTCTGGCCTAGTTTTAGATTCTATTGCCTCAATGACTTTGTGTTTGATGGGCTGGCTCACATTAATGAGGCAGCAGTTGGACGATCTCATTCGCTTGCTGCGTCGGCAGCCGCGTCAGCAAATCTTTGAGATAGGCGAAGCCTTCAAAGGAACAAACTCAGTAACCTTTATGGGTCATCAGCGACTTCGCTACATCAATGATGTGCTGCCGCATGTCTTGAATAGGTTTCTTCATAGGGTGGATAGCCCACAGAAAACTAGACCGGTCGTCTATAGACGTTTTCCCGATCTAGCTTTCTTCCATCCCTCAAATCACCAAGCCTCACCTCAGTGCCCGACGATGGAAACGGAAACTGTTGCTCAGATCGAATTATTTGTTTGGAAATGACGAATTATTTGACCAGCATCGTTACTCCCCTGCCCCTCGGGTCTGTCACCGGTTCCGGGATACCGCCATTCACCTTGATCGCCTGAATATCACCATTGAAACCCTGGTTGACGAGATTGTAGCCCTTGGCGTCGAGATCCCTGGCTAACTGCCCCGTGATCGGAGAGTAAGGCTCCCAAAAAATGGTATTTGCCGGCAGCAATTGATGATGAAAGCGCATCGCGCTAACAGCATCCTTTAGCGGCAATTTGAAGTCATAGATATTGCTCACCACTTGAAAGATCGATGTAAAAATTCTAGGGCCACCCGGCGTGCCGATGACTAACGCGACCTTCCCGTCCTTCAGAAAAATGGTCGGAGACATCGAGGAAAGTGGTCTCTTTCCGGGCTCAATCGCGTTGGTGTCATTACCGACAACCCCCAACTGGTTGGGCACTCCGGCAAGGGCAGAGAAGTCATCCATCTCATCGTTGAGCAGTATTCCGGTTTTACCGGCAACCACTCCAGACCCGAAGAAGCCATTCAATGTGTAGGTGTTGGATACCGCGTTCCCCCATTTGTCGACAATCGAAAAATGCGTCGTTTCCGGTTTTTCCGGGAAGGTAATGTTCAAACCTGCGACTACTTTACTGGTGTCTGAGGTGGCCGAAACATTCACTTCCGCCGCCCGCCGCATTAGGTAATTCTCATCCACCAACTGTCTTACCGGAACCTTGTAGAAATCGGGATCGCCCAGGTACTGCGCTCGGTCGGCAAACACTCGCTTTTCGATTTCTGCTACGAGATGAATGTACTCTGGCGAGTTCAGCGGCACGCCACTAAAATCCGCGTTGCGCGCTTCTTTCATCTTCAATAGCTGAACCAGAGCGATCCCACCGGAGCTGGGCGGTGGCGCGGTCACCACCTGGAAACCATTCCAGTTTGCCTGTATCGGCTCTCGCCAAATGGCCTTGTAGTTCCGCAGGTCGGCTTCGCTGATAAGTCCGCCATGTTCCCTCATATCATTAACGATCAGTTCGGCAGTCTTGCCGGAATAAAAACCTGCAGTGCCGTGCTTCGCGATTCGTTTCAATACTGCTGCCAGTTCAGGCTGCTTAAAAAGCATGCCTGACTGCAACGCACCAAAATGCTCAGAGAAATTGGTTTTTCCAGCGAATCGCTGCTTATTTTCCGTTGCCGCCAAACCGGCTAGCATTTCATCAACTCGAAAGCCTGCATCTGCATAGTGGATTGCCGGCTCGACCAGCGCCTGCCAGCTGAGCTTGCCAAGACGCTGATGGGCTTCCCACAGACCGGCGACCGTACCTGGGACGCCCACGGCCTTGTAGCCAAGCACGCTGCTTTGGGTGCTATCAGCAGGGATCACTTGACCATTGCCGGCGACGAACATGTCCCTGGTCGCCTTGATCGGTGCCCGCTCGCGGTAGTCAAGGAAGTAAGGTTTGCCCTCGTGATAGATCGTCATGAATCCACCACCGCCAATGTTCCCCGCTTCCGGATAGGTAACAGCTAGCGTGAATGCAATGGCCACCGCCGCATCGACGGCGTTGCCACCTTTGGCAAAGATGGCTTTGGCGGTTTCAGCCGCATAACGATCAGGTACTGCCACGGCAGAATGGGTCAACAGATGCGATTTAACAGTATTGCCTGAAGCGGCCTGAGCATTTCCCACGGTCAGGAAGCTGGCAAGTAAAACCGCACACAACAAAGCAAACTTACGGTGTGAATCGGGAAAGAATTCTTTGCGCATAAAGCACCTTATTTTTTTATTAATAATCGGCAGCAAAACGCGGAAATCCGAATTGATACAGTTAAGAAAAAATCTAACTGCACAGCTCAGAACCCGGCAAAGAGAACAGACATAAACATTTATTGTTGAATGGCGAAAACAGGAAGAGCCATAGACTTTTGATAGCCGATGACTCCTCATGAGTAACTATGCTTTCTGTGCTACGCGTTCGATTCGTGAAGGCTCAAGGGCCGCCTTCTCCCATTTGGCGATAACCAATGGTGCGATCGCATTACCCAGCACGTTCAACGTGGTTGTGCCGCTATCAATAATCCTAAAGATCCCCGCAATAAGCGCTACCCCTTCCAATGGAAGACCGGCAGACGCCAACGTCGCAGACAAAATAATGATGGCAAATCCAGGTACCCCGGCAGCACCTTTGGAGGTCAGCACCATTGTGACCACCAGCAGAATCTGCTGAGAAAGCGACAGGTCGATACCATAGAGTTGAGCGACAAAAATCGTAGCCACCCCAAGGAAAATCGACGCGCCATCCAAGTTGAATGCATAACCGACCGGAACCACAAAACTGACGATGCGGCGCGGAACGCCATAGCTTTCCAGCTTGGTCATCAACTGCGGCATAACCGCTGCCGATGCGGCACTCGAGAACGCAAGGATCAGCTCATTTCGGAAATACTTGATCAGCTTGAAAATGTTCTCGCCGATCAGATAGCAAATACCGCCGAGTACCACCAACGCAAAGACAATCAGCGCCAGGTAGACCACACCAATCAGCTTGAGCAAGGGCAATAGCGAGGCAAAGCCAAAGGTCGCAACGGTAGCGCCGATCATGCCAAATACGCCTATCGGAGCGTACGCCATGACGATTGAGACGACTTTGAACATCGCATCGGAAATACCCTGAACCACGGCGACCACTGGCGCGCTCTTCTCCCTGGGCAGCGAGTTCAATGCCATGCCGAACAACACGGCGAAGAACAGCACCGACAACAGCTTGGCTTCGGACATTGCCACAAATACGTTGTCCGGGACGATGTTCTGCACAATCACGAGAGCGCCCTTCGAAGGCTCCATCGTGATGGACGCAGCGCTATGCGTAATACCGGAAATATCAGTCCCTGTGCCAGGCTCGAAGATGTTCGCGAAACAAAGACCCATCACAATCGCCAAGCCGGTGATCGCAAAGAAATAGCCCAGCGACTTTGCGCCCATACGACCAAATGACTTGTTATCTCCGCCTCCCGCGATGCCCAGGATCATGCAACAGAACACGATCGGTACGACGACCATCTTCATCATCTTGATGAAGATATCGCCAAGCGGTTTCAGAATTTCTGCACTGACCCAAGATTGATACTGCGGATGGGTATTGAAATACCAACCGACGAGCACACCAAGCAACAGCCCGGCAATGATTTGCCACACCAAGGGAATACGTTTCATGTCTAGCCTTCTTGTTGGAATGAAAGGACTGCGTTAACTGGCAGTTGCTAGAGTCATGAGCTTCCAGCTCACTTGAGTTCAAATGGCACAACGCTGTTGTGCCAACACTTTTCTTATTTTGCGAAGAGCTGGCTCATATCCTTGAACGCCTTGAATTCAAGGGCGTTACCGCACGGGTCGAACAAGAACATGGTGGCTTGCTCGCCGACCTGCCCTTTGAAACGAATGTAGGGTTCGATCACAAACTCCGTGCCGAAAGACTTCAAGCGCTCGGCCAGCGCTTCCCATTCCTCCCAGCCCAGGATGATGCCGAAGTGCGGAACAGGTACGTCGTGGCCGTCTACCGGGTTGCTATGGACGCTTTCCTGGGAAGCGGTTTTGGGGTGTTCGTGAATAACCAGTTGGTGGCCATAAAAGTTGAAGTCGACCCACTGGTTGCTGGAGCGACCTTCTTCCAGGCCGAACACATCGCCGTAAAATGTGCGTGCGCCAGCGAGGTTGTAAACGGGGATTGCGAGGTGGAAAGGCGAGAGGCTCATCAGAACTCCAATACAGTTTTTTTGTTGGTGAAGGACGGAGCGTATGAATGCTGGCCGTTGGTTTTTCGCGACGCTTCAAGTTCCGCCGTCCCRCCGACATCGGCTTATAGGCTCGGGCAGTTGCCGGGGGATAGACACATCGTAGGGCGGCCAACAAAGTAAAAAAATCAATATAATTTTCTTAGAAACACAATTAATATTTGTGAATGATTAAAGAACTCAAAACACTCATCGCCGTTGCACGGGAAGGTACGTTTGCCGCTGCCGGGAATAAAATCGGCCTCACCCAAGCAGCGGTGAGCGCCCAGATTCAGCGTCTGGAGGCCGAGCTCGGCTTTGAGATATTCGACAGGAAGGGACGCTCAGCCCACCTAAACAGGATGGGCCATCAAATACTCCTGCAAGCGCAAGAGCTGCTTCGGCTTTACGACAATCTGGGCTCCACCACGGTCGGACTTCCTGCGAGCGTTCTGGTGAACATCGGTGCTATCGCTTCCGTACAGCGCTCCTATCTTCCAGATGCACTAGCCAAGTTTCACCAACAATGCCCTCAATGCCGAACCCGCGTAATCCCGGGGCTATCGATGGAGTTGGTCAACCTCGTGGATGCCGGCGAAATCGACATGGCGGCAATTATTCGCCCGCCCTTCTCTCTTCAGAGCGATCTACGCTGGACGACCTTGGCGCTTGAGCCCTACCGGCTGATCGTTCCGCGTGAACTGCCAGGAGAAGATTGGTCAGCACTACTTTCCAGCGAACCGTTCATTCGGTATGACCGATCATCATTCGGGGGCAGGCAGGTGGATCGCTTCCTTCGGCACATGCATTTCACCTTGCGGGAGGTTTGCGAGCTGGATGAACTAGAGGCGATCATCAAGCTAGTGGCCAATGGCGTTGGTGTAGCGCTGGTGCCGCAGACAGCAACCCATCAGGAATGGCCCGTAGGTGTACGAGCGCTCGATCTCGGACAGCACACCTTCCACCGTGATATCGGGCTCGTACACAGGTCTCGACAGAGCTTTACCGAACCGGTGCGGATACTTGCCCAGCTTATAAGTGATCAAGTAAAAATTGGCTCCGAATAAATTCCGGGCAATAAAAAGCACCCGCGAGGGCCCTAGTTTGTATTCAATCCGAAATCACTTGGTCTGCCACGATTGAACGGTTGCTGAACCGTGCCCAGCATCGCCTTTCAGCGCTTCAGCGCGACAGCTTATTCTGCAGAGCAATCGGCCGATCACCGATATCGCGATTGCGACCGGCTTCTGTAGCGAACCGGGTTGCAAATAATCACCCCAGGTGTGGATTACCAGGCGTTGGTGATGGAGTCGATTTACGTCTTGATCGCTGCAGAGCACCTGTGTGAACTGGGTGCCGATGTGCTCATCCTGGGGTGCACAGAGCTACCCCTGGTGCTCGAGCATAGCGAATCCTGCATGATCAAAAATCATGAGGTTGCATTGGTCGACCCGACAACCATTTTGGCATTGAAGTGCATTCAGCTTGCCCGTGAAAACACGGACAAGCCTCAGTCACTGAGCAAGCAACAGTGTGTCGGTTGATAACAACGGAGCTACGTCAAAGACAGTGTTTCACRAGGTGATCTAACCCCTGCCCATTCACTCCTTGCTCGACTTGGGTATCGCTATACGGCTACTGGTCTTGACCTCGCGTAAAGCCAGACTGGACTGGATGGACGCAATACCCACCTGACGCCTGAGCACCTGCTCGATAAAGTCACTGTAGCTATCAAGATCCTCTGCCAACACTTGCAGCACGTAATCGGCATCCCCGGTGATCTTGTGACAGGACAACACTTCGGGCAATTGCGCAATCACCGCCTCGAAGGCGTCGGGAGCGTGATCGGCGTGGGTGGAAAAACGGATGTGCACGAACGCCATGATATCCAGCCCCAGCATTCGTCGATCAAGGTTCGCCTGATAGCCCTTGATCACGCCCGCCTCCTCCATTCTCTTACGCCGCCTCCAGCAAGGTGTCAGGCTTAACGACAAGCGCTCACTGAGCTCAGCGTTGGAAATACTCGCATCCTCCTGCAGCAATGCGAGGATTGCCAAGTCGGTATCGTCGAGGCTGATGCGTTTGGATAATTTTTTCTGCATGACGCCATTCCAGAGTAAAAACGCCCGAATAATCTACTAAACCACGAAAACAAAGCAAAGAAAGCGCATCCCGGCCGGAACAGAATATTTGCACTGGCTCACATTAACGGATGCGCAGAATGTTTACAGTTTTCAGTGATTCCCACCGCTTGCACCACGGCACCGAATTGAAAGACGGCGTGCTCAAGCCATCGTTCGAACAGCCCAGTCGGGCCGATACCGTCCATAAGCGTGTCCAGCAGGTAGGCCTTGGCCAGATCATCGAACCGCGAGCATTTGACCGGTCGTGCTACGTCAATGCGCACAGCGAGCGCTACGTCAGCTTTCTGGAAAGCGCCTGGTCAGAATGGTGCGCGACCGGGCGTACGCACGATGCCCTACCGCTGGTATGGCCAGTGCGTGACCTGTCCAACGAGCAAGTCCCGACGTTCATCGACGGCAAGCTCGGTTTCTACGCCATGGACGCCGGCTCCCCGATTACCGCGACCACTTGGCAAGCGGTGAAAACCAGTGCAGACATCGCCCTCACCGGCCTGGCACTGATCGATGAAGGCCATGACAGTGCCTTTGCCCTGTGCCGACCGCCCGGCCATCATGCAGCGCGCGAATACATGGGCGGCTATTGCTATCTCAACAACGCCGCCATTGCTGCACAGCAGGCCATTACCCAAGGTGCCAAACGTGTCGCCGTACTGGACGTCGACTTTCATCACGGCAACGGCACCCAGAACATTTTCTACAAGCGTAGTGACGTCATGTTTGTCTCGCTTCACGGCGAACCGGCGGTGTCCTACCCGTACTACTCAGGCTTCAGCCACGAAGTAGGCACAGGCCAAGGCGAAGGTTACAACCTGAACTATCCGATGCCGAAGAACACCACTTGGGAAAGTTATCGCAACGCCTTGCTCCACGCCTGTAAGAAACTCCAGCAATTTGGGCCTGAAGTGCTGGTTATTTCACTGGGCGTCGACACGTTCAAGGACGACCCCATCAGTCACTTCCTGCTGGAAAGTGAAGACTTCATCGGCATCGGAGAGCTGATCGCGAGCGTCGGCTGCCCCACTCTATTCGTCATGGAAGGCGGCTACATGGTCGATGAGATCGGGATCAATGCGGTCAACGTACTGCATGGCTACGAGAGCAAACGCGCCTGAGTCATCCATCCCCTGAATCGCAACGCTTCAACTATTGAATCGGAGAATAAAAACATGACTCTTTTTATAGACGTCGATCATGCTGCACGCCTGTTCGCCACGGTGGGAATCCGCCGGGCAATCCGCGAAATGGCCACTTATATCGAAGCGGACTATTTGCGCTGGGCGCAGTTTGATAAGTCGCCCCGTACCGCCAATCATTCGGCCGACGGTGTGATCGAGTTGATGCCCACCGACGATGGCCAACAGTACTCCTTCAAATACGTGAATGGTCACCCAGGCAACGGTCAAAGCAATTTGCTGACGGTCATGGCCTTCGGTGTCCTGGCCGATGTCCACAGTGGCTATCCAACCTTGCTCAGTGAACTGACGCTGACCACAGCCGTGCGCACTGCTGCTACCTCCGCCCTGGTTGCGCAGTCCCTGGCGCGCTCTGGTGCAAGCTCCATGGCAATCATCGGCAATGGCGCCCAGAGCGAATTTCAGGCTCTCGCCTTCCACGAAATGCTGTCCATCAAGGAAATCCGCATTTTCGATATCGATCGCGATGCTTCACTCAAGTTGAAGCACAACCTGGCCGCATTCCCGGGGATTGAAGTGATTCTGGCCAACTCGGTACAGGAAGCGGTCAAGGGTGCGCACATCGTCACCACTGTCACTGCAGACAAGGCCTATGCAACGATTCTGACGCCCGAGATGATCGAGCCCGGCATGCATATCAATGCCGTGGGTGGTGACTGCCCAGGGAAAACCGAACTGCACGCCGACATCCTGCGCAATGCCCGGGTCATCGTTGAATTCGAACCGCAAACCCGGATTGAAGGCGACATTCAACAGCTGGAAGCCGACTCTCCCGTCGTCGAATTCTTTCGGATTGTTCAGGGCGAAGTCCCAGGCCGCGAGAACGACGCACAGGTCACCGTGTTCGATTCGGTGGGTTTTGCCCTCGAAGACTTTTCGTCGCTGCGCTACGTGCACGATCTGGCGCGGGAGCATGCCATCGGTGAGCGCATCCATCTGGTGCCGACGCCTGCCAACATAAAAAACCTATACCAACTGCTTGATCAACCGCCAGCAATCGTCCCCTCACGCCTGCGCACAGTGAGCTGATAGCCATCGGTGATGCCTCTGAGCAAAGTGCCAAGGGGCTATTCACCGTGTGAGTGGACGACCAACCCTGCCGCCCGCAAACCACCACCGTCAGTAGCCGTTGCATCTCCAACAAGAACGCTAGACACCCACTTTTCTGCCAAAACTCAAAAACATAAAATCAAGAGGTTTTGTAATGAAATCGACTCCGTCCGAGCGGGTTGAACAGCCCGCGCTGCAGCGCACGCTCAGCAATCGTCACATTCAGTTAATGGCCATGGGAGGTGCCATCGGTACCGGTCTGTTTATGGGTTCCGGGAAGATCATCGCCCTCTCCGGCACGTCGATCATCCTCATCTATATGATCATCGGTCTGTTTGTCTACTTCGTCATGCGCGCCATGGGCGAAATGTTGCTTTCCAACTTGAACTTCAAAACCTTCGCGGATTTTGCCGGTGCCTATCTTGGCCCACGCGCAGCATTCTTTCTCGGCTGGTCATACTGGCTAAGCTGGAGCGTTGCAGTGATAGGTGATGCAGTCGTGGTGGGTGGATTTTTTCAGTATTGGTTCCCCGATGTACCCGCCTGGATACCGGCGATCGGCATGCTGATGACACTGTTCGCTTTGAACGTTCTGACTGTCAGGCTCTTCGGTGAAGTGGAGTTCTGGTTCGCGATCATCAAGATCATTGCCGTCGTCACCCTGATTGGCGTCAGTATGGTGATGATTGCCAGCTCCTTTGTATCACCCAGTGGCGTCACCGCATCCCTGAACCACTTGCTGGATAAACAGGCCGCCTTCCCCAACGGCTTGTTCGGTTTCTTTGCCGGGTTCCAGATGGCGATTTTCTCATTTGCGGGCACCGAGCTGATCGGCACCGCAGCCGCCGAAACGCGCTCCCCCGAAAAGACCCTGCCTAAAGCCATCAACTCGATTCCGCTGAGAATCATCCTGTTTTATGTGCTGGCACTGGCCTGCATTATTGCAGTGACTTCCTGGCAACAGGTTTCGCCCAACAAGAGCCCCTTCGTCGAGCTGTTTCTGGTTGCAGGGTTTCCCGCAGCAGCCGGTATCGTCAACTTTGTGGTGCTGACATCCGCCGCCTCATCGGCCAACAGTGGCGTATTTTCATCCAGTCGCATGCTGTTTGGACTGGCCAATCAGGACAACGCTCCGGGGATTTTCCGGCGTCTGTCGAGCAATAGCGTGCCTCTGCTGAGCCTGGCGTTCACCACACTGTTGATGCTGGTGGGCGTGTTGTTGCTGTTCATCGTTCCAGAAGTCATGACCGCATTCACCATCGTCTCTACCGTGTCGGCGATCCTGGTGATTTTCACCTGGTCGACCATTCTCGCGTCGTACATTGCCTATCGCAAAACTCGTCCTGAACTGCATGCGAAATCGATCTACAAGATGCCTGGCGGCGTGCCGATGGCCTGGTTTTCCTTGGGGTTTCTGGGTTTCGTTCTCTGTCTGCTGGCATTGAGACCCGACACCCGAATTGCCTTGATGGTCATGCCGGGGTGGTTCATATGGTTGGCAATTGCTTACCCGTTGACCTGTTCCAGAAAACCCAAACCCGCTGACGGTTCGGCAAATCAATACAGCTGATGTTCGCCTGGTGCCTTTCGGTGCCGATGAGTGAAGAGCGCGTCAGCGACGCAGCACTTCTGGGATGACTACAGGCTAAAGAGCCCCAACTGAAGGCCGTCATATTTCATTGACGGCCAACTCTACGGATGAACGATTCGGTTTGCTGACAAATGGTGAGACGCCGTAAGCAAAACTTCACCAGCTATCCTCAGTTAGTCGTACTGCTTCGATGGCCATCTCGATCCCCATGCAACGCCAGTGCGGGACAGCAAACTAGGCGAAGCTGGGTATCCAGATTCCAGTGGCTGAATGCATCGGAAAGCCAGGTATCGACCCATGCCTGTAAAACCCAATGGGTATTGTCTGCGTGGTGTTTCCGTAATCGCGCCAACTGTTGCGGCTCAACAAACTGGCGCTCGGCCTGACGAATTCCATCAAGCGTTGCAGCCTCAACGAATGTCTGCGCAGATTCAGTGATGATGCCCTGGCAATATTCTGGATACGCTGCAACGCAGCCAACCGCCATGACCAGGTTTACAAACCCTGAGATCATCTGGGTGTAGTACTTTCATCAGGTCAACAGAACGGAAGCTGTTATGGAAAATAGCGCAGGCAAACGAGTTGTTGTCATTGGCGCAGGCATTGTGGGCGCGTCCTTGGCGTATCACCTGGCTGGCAAAGGCGCGAATGTCGTCTTGGTCGAGGCTGAAGGTATAGCGTCCGGGGCGACCGGAAGCTCATTCGCCTGGATCAACACCTCGCACAGCGGGCCCGATCCAATCGCAGAATTGCGTAGCGCCGCCACCCAGGAATACCGCCGCCTCCAATCCGAGCTACCGGGTCTGAAAGTGCGATGGACAGGCTCCCTGTCTTACAGCGCGAGCCTGGATAGAGAGCTGCAAGACTCAGGCAAACAGCCTTCGGCAACCCTGGTATCTCGCCCCCAGATACTCGGTCTTGAGCCGAACCTCAAGAATCCCCCTCAACATGCCTTGTATGGAGCTGAAGAAGGCGCACTGGATGCAGTGGCAGCAACTCACGCTTTGATCGCAGGAGCCCAGAATCATGGCGCGAAAGTTCTTACGCATACTCGGGTGCTTGGCTTTCCAACTCAGAACGCAAAGGTGACGGGAGTCGAAACCGTAACGGGGATCATCGATGCAGACATTGTCGTACTGGCAGCGGGGACAGGCATCACGAAGCTGACTGAGACGTTAAAGATGTCCCTTCCAATAGAGGCCTCTGCGGCAATACTCATCCGCTACAAGACACAACCCAATCTCGTGAACACCATCATCTCCAGCCCTCAAATGGAAGTAAGGCAAAGCACCGACGGTACGCTGCTGGCGGCGGAAGATTATTTGGGAGACTCCTTGGAAAACCAGCCAGTAGAGATAGCGCTACGAACTGCTCGGGCCATCCAGAACGAACTCTATGGGATTACTTCGATTGATCCGCAATTGGCTTGTGTCGGACTCAGGCCAATTCCTGTCGATGGCATACCCATCATCGGCTACCTACCCGATATCGGCGGAGTGTACGTTTGCGCAATGCATCCTGGCGTCACTCTGGCGGCGATTGTGGGCCGTCTTGCCAGCGAGGAGATAGTCGACAACAAGGCATCCTCGGCCCTTGGCTCGTGTCGTCCCGACCGATTCTTCCAGACATAAGATCACTTGTCTTTCTCGCAAGCCCGGTTCTCGCGAACAACAGCTTGAGTTCGAAACTGTACTTTTCCAGGCGAGTCCCTCAACGTGCTACCAGCGGAAGTAAGTCGATTCTGTTCAGTCGTGACAGACAGAAAACGGCCCAAAAGCCTTTGGCTGCCGTAAGGATTTATCCTTCTGACCGGCAGCCGATATCAGTAGCTTAGGGCATTTCAGATCCATCCCTTTTAGCCGGGGTCTTTACTGAAGAAACCGGTCGTTTGAGCAAACTCAACAAACCGCTTGTTTGCAACAGATAAGTATTCGTTCGCTCGCCAGCACAAACTGAAACTCATGGTCTGTGCCGGCTTGAACGGAATACCCAACATGCCGGGCACGCATTGTTGAATGGAACGCAGCAGCGTAGAGGCGCCCATTCCATCCATTGTTGCCTTGATGACCAGTGAGACGAAATTGGTTTGCAATGCTATTCGGTAGCGGGCTCCGGAAGCTTCGCAGAAGGCGTCGAACAGATGGCGTTGCAGGAATGTTTGGTCAAAAAGCACCATTTTTTCATCTTGCAGACGCCAGGCCTCGATAAAGGCTTCGCACGAAAGTGGGTGGCTATCGTTCATGCACATCACCATCTCGTCGGTGCCTAACAACACGGAATCCCATCCGCTCTCGACTCGACGAGATTCCAACAACGCGACGTCGATGTCACGGCTTTCCAGCCGCTGGCTGATGTCATCCGCACTGCCTTCAATCACCGTCATCACGATTCCTGGATATCGTTTACCAAAGGCGTTGAGCACCTGTGGAATGTAATTGATCCCGAACATTGGAGGCACGCCGAGTCGAATCTCACCACTGTGCAAATGCGCCATATCCCGTAGCTCTTGGCGTGCCATGTCCAATTCGAGCAAAGCGACTTCCACACGTGCAAGAAAGCTTTGTCCTTCAGCCGTCACAGTGATTTGTCGTGCCGCGCGGTTGAAAAGCGTAACGCCCAACTCCTCCTCCAAGCGAGTGATGGCCATGCTCAGTGCTGGTTGGGCGATATGCAGGCTTTGCGCAGCTTTGGTGAAGCTACCTTGCCGCGCGACCTCTACGCAGCACATCAATGCTTTGAGATTCATGCCGGTCGTACTCGGTTCGAAACCAAAAGCATAACAATTAGTGATGAAATTAATCACAACATAATATTTTTCGTGATGATGGTGGCCCGTTAACATACTTGCGATTACTTCATTGTCGCCTTCTTGAGACCGCCGTCATGACCTTAAATGGATTTTCCTAGATGCCAATCCGTGGCAGTAAAAGCCAATCCTATGAAGGCGAAGGATGGTTCAGGTAGATGACTCGTTTTTTTCAAAGATGGATGTGTACCTAATGCTCAAGTTCAATGCTCATCTCGGCTTTCAATTCAACGACCTGCCTTTTCTGCAGCGTATCGAAGCTGCTGCCGCTGCTGGATTTCGGGCGGTGGAGTTTCCCTCTCCTTATGAATTTGACGCCAGTAACTTAGCCGCTCATTTGACTCAGTACTCTCTTCCTCTGATCCAGTTCGCTGCACCGGCCGGAGTCACCAAAGGCATTGCTGCCCTGCGAGGCAAGGAAGAAGAGTTTCGTGCAGGTTTGGCCTTGGCCGCCCGGTATGCAAAGGTGTTGGATTGTTCGAATGTGCACATCATGTCTGGGATTACGGCACAAGTTGAGGCTACACCTAGCTTCGTGAGCAACCTGGAATATGCAGTCAAATACTTTGAAGATCAGGGGTTGCGGCCCCTGATTGAAGTGATCAGCCCAAAGGAAATCCCGGGGTACTACATGTCTGATTTCAGCAAGGCGCAACGGGTGCTGGAGACCTTCCCGAGTATTGGGCTGATTCTCGACCTTTACCATGCACAGCTTTTGACCGGAGACGCTGCAGGTGTTCTGGCTCGGTTTTATGACCGAACCGTCCATGTGCAGATTGCGGACTGCCCAGGTCGCCACGAACCGGGTACAGGCATAATCAATTTTGCTGAATTGTTCGCGACTCTGGAGCATCGTGGTTACGCAGGATGGATCGGGTGTGAATACCGTCCTTCCAGCACTACTGTTGCAAGCTTAGGCTGGCTCAAGACGCAATTGCTTAGCGCTTGAGTGAGCCGCGTTACTTTGATGCACTCCACAGATGGAGTGTTTTCAGAAGCGCTTGATGAGGCTATCGTTCAGCGATACGGTGCTGGCAAAACCCTCAAGTGTCCAGGTGCGTAAAGCACGTAGAAGCGATTGGGAGCCGACGCGCGAATAGCCCATCATGGCCCTGCATCGAATCGATGCCGAAGTCAGAGGCCGAATATACGTGTGCAGTCGGCACGGGCGCCAAAGCGAAGGAAGCTTCCCAACGAGGAGGAGTCCATATACGGTCACTGCTCGCATTAAAGAAACCGCGAAATATTCGCCATCGCACGCGTTATGTAAATGTCCTTCTCCCCCACTGGGGCAACGTAATGAAGCGCACTGCGTGCGGCCTCGATACCTGCAAGACGTGAGATGAACCAGGCGGCCAGATAATGCGACGACAAGCACCCGCCAGCGGTTGCGACATTGCCCTTGGCCACGAACGGTTGATTGAGCACTGCCACGCCAGCCTCCTCAACCCAAGGCTTGGTGATCAGATCCGTGCAGGCCGGAACGTCGTCCAGCAGGCCCAGCTTTGCAAGTATGAGCGTGCCCGAGCACTGGGCGCCCAGGAGTTGGCGCGCAGGATCAAGCTTCAGGCGAGACATCAGCGCGGCATTCGCGACGACGTCCCGGGTCATTCTCCCACTACCCACCAGCACAGCGTCCGCGCCACATGCGTCCTCCAACGACATCTGCGCCTCGATCATCAGGCCGTTCATCGACAGCACCTTGTCCGTGGGGCTGGCGATAGACACTCGCCAACCAGGCTGTTGAACCCGGTTGAGGATGCCGAACGAGATGAGCGAATCAAGTTCGTTGAAACCTTCGAAGGTAAGGATGGCGATGTGCATTATGAGCCTCGTACCAGTGAAATCTTGTGGCCCATCGTAAAATCCAACAACCAATACATTCAACAAATTGTAATGGATACACTTTGACTCTCTACAGCAATATGGCAGTAACAATCTGCATCACCGACTCCCGATAAAGATCTACGCTCTGTACTGATTACAAACGTGGTCACAGGCGAATCTGATGGCATTCATCGACACATACGTAAAAGAAATTCTCGGTCTTGAGGTCGTTCTGTTCCATGCGCGTAGTCGTCTGGAAGCAGAGACAGACAGCGAGGCCTTGCACGATTTAAGGATCGCCGTCAGACGAATCCGAAGTCTGCTAACGCCATTGCGCTCATTGAAGGAAATGACCGTACTTCGCGAGGCTGCCACCGAGGCGGGTCGGCTGACGACACCGGCGCGGGATCTGGAAGTAATGGCCAGCGAACTTGAGCTTCAGGGCATGCCTGAAGCGGCGGCCACCAGGCGTTCTCGCTTAAAAACAGATTATCGAAAATTACTCAATGATCCCGCGCTGGATGGATTGTTCGTAGCCTTGGATCAATGGCCTTCTGCATTCAGGGCATCAGAGCCAGGCAATGATTCAAGGGTAATGAAACAGGTCATCGTCAAGGCGCTGACCAAGCAAATCGATAAGCTCCATCGCGCTTTGGACGATGAGCAGTTTGACCGGCACGAGTTACGAATTTTGGTAAAGCGCACTCGCTACCTTACCGAAGCATTCCCACAATTGTCCCCGCTGTCGACGACGGCGGCGAAATCCTTGAAGGCGGTGCAATCGGCACTGGGATCATGGCATGACCATTTCCAGTGGTGCCTCAAGGTAAAACTTGAGCCTGACCTTAAGCCGCTGGAGCACCTGTGGGCGGAGGCTTCCATCGGCGAACTTCGACAAGCCGAGGACGAAATGCAAAAACTGAAAATGCTGCTTCCAAAAATCTCAGGCAAAAAAATGGCCGTCCCAAAGGCGGCCAAGAAAACAGGAGTTGATTCGAAGTAAGAGCTATCGATTGCGCGCGAGTTATCGTACTGGCATTTCGATTTCAATTTTATGTTCAGCGCACGGAATCAGATGCGGAACCAAGGCGTGCCATCCCATCGTCAGACGCTGAAGTTTCAACCTTGCTCTTGCGATCAACCGGCTCTTTCCAAAGCGGAAAACAGGCTGATAAATTCCAATGAAAGCTTATGGCGTGGCGCCAGGTGGATCATGGGTACCGTCGCTTCATGGGACTCACGCATTTTGACCGAGCTACTCAAATAATCAGGTAACACGGGCAAGCCTTCGGCCACCAACTCGTCGATCAGCATCTGGTGCAAGCTGGCACGTGCCACAAATTGGTTGACCACCACACCTTCCACGATCAGCGACTCATTATGGTCAGCTTGCAACTCAGCCACTTGCGCGATGACGTTGTAGAGCGCCTGACGAGAAAAGCTGTCGCAATCGAATGGAATCAGCACACGGTCGGCGGCGATCAGTGCGCTGAACGTGTAGAAATTCAGGGACGGCGGCGTATCGATATAAATACGTTCGTAATCTTCGGAAAGCTCCACCAGCAAGCGGCGCAGCTTGTTGATCTTGAATTTGGACTCAAGCTTTGACTGCAGGTCGGCAAGCTCGTGGCTGGCCG
>NZ_JBFUHY010000085.1:0-39639 GCF_056402155.1 Pseudomonas sp. P4_C1 | reverse complement strand
CAGTCCGCCATCGCGAGCAAGCTCGCTCCCACAAGGTTTGCGGTGTTCAAACGCTTAACTGACTGGCATTAGCCCCTGGAGACCCTTTTTTCAAGATGCCCCGCCCTGAAAACCTTTATCAAAGCGGAATGAGGCTCCGTAGGCAGAATCCGGTAAATGGTTGGCACCATCGTCCCGTAACCGCGAACGGAAAGTACCGCTCTGTGGCCGGGTACGATACAAGCCACGTTTTTGCAGTTCAGGAATGACCAGTTCAACGAAGTCTTCGAGGCTGCCTGGGCTGATCAGCGGGTTGAGCATGTAGCCGCTGGTGCCGGAAATACGGGCGTGCTCTTCGATGCGATCGGCCACTTGTTGCGGCGTTCCCACCAGAATCAGATCGCTGCCCCGGGTGACGTTGGCAAAGCGCTGTTTGACATCGCCGGCGGTCAAGGGCTTGCCACTGCCATCGGGACGCATCACATAGGAGGTCATGCCTTCGGTGTGAGTCGACAACGCGTCGCCGTCCGCGTAGCGGCTGATGTCGATACCGGTATCACCGGCATAACTGACCAGTTGCGCCTGCAAGTGGTAGTTGCTTTGCAGTTCGTCATATTTGCGTTGGGCTTCGATCTCGGTCCTGGCCGTGACGATGCGCAGTACCGTCAGTGATTTGACATCATCGGCGTGACGACCCCGTGCCCTGGCCTGCGTCCATATATCTTCCAAGCCCTGGCGAATTTCCAGCGGGTTGGACTTGGCGATGAAAATCAGTTCGGCGTGCTTGGCCGCAAACTCGCGACCACGGCCTGACCAACCGGCCTGGATCAGCAAGGGTGTACGTTGCGGTGACGGGGACGTCAAATGCGGCCCGGCCACCCGGTAATGCTCGCCGACATGATTGATCGGGCGCACGCGATCGCCCTTGGCATAGACCTGGCGAGACTTGTCGGCAACCACAGCGTCATTTGCCCAGCTGCCTTCCCAGAGCTTGTAAACCACATCGAGAAATTCATCTGCGCGTTCATAGCGATCATCGTGCTTGATCATCTGCTCCAGGCCGAAGTTGCGAGCGGCACTGGTCAGGTAGGAGGTAACGATGTTCCACCCGACCCGGCCATTAGTCAGGTGATCCAGTGTGCTGAAGCGCCGGGCATGGGTGAAAGGATGCTCGTAACTGGTGGTGACAGTGACGCCGAAAGCCAGGTTTTCTGTCACCGCAGCCAATGCCGGAATGATCATCAACGGATCGTTGGCCGGTGCTTCCACCGCCCACTTCATCGCCGCGTCGGCATTACCGCCAAACACATCGTAGAAACCCAGCACATCACCAAAAAACAGCATGTCGAGATGGGCCTGGTCGGCGATGCGTGCCAGGTTCGACCAGTAGCCCAGGGAGTTGATGGTCAGTCGTTCGTCAGCCGGGTGCGTCCAGAGGCTTGGCGCGCCGCCACAGCCAACACTGGCTTGCTCGTATAACGCAAACAACAGAGGTTTTGGATCGGACATCGTAGTACCTGTAAAAGTCATTAAAAGGATGGGTCCGCGCTGATGCTTGAAACCTTTGCCGTAGTGGCGTTCAAGACGGTTCTGTATCAACTCCAGTCCAATGGACAGGAGCCAGTAGATAACGGCTGCGGTGGTGAGCATTTCGATGTAGCGGTAGGACGAGCGACCGTATGACTGCGCCAGGAACATCACTTCCCAGACGCCCATCACCGATATCAACGATGAGTCCTTGAGCATTGAAATGAACTGACTGGTTGTCGGTGGAATGATCGTGCGCATGGCTTGCGGCAGGACGATGTGCAGGAAAGTTGCCGCCGGCCCCAGCCCCAGAGCCATCGCCGCTTCGCGCTGCCCGGGTGCCACAGCGATGATGCCGGCTCGAAAGATCTCGCTGAGGTAGGCACCATAATTGAGCGATAGCGCGATGATCCCCGCGCTGATGGCGCCAGGAACCACACCCAACTGCGGCAGACCCAGGTAGATCAGCAGAATTTGAATCAGCAGCGGAGTACCGCAAAAAAAAGACGCATAGAAACTGGCAATGCCGAAAGCCACCGCACTGCGAGACAGGCGCGCCAGCGCCGTCACAAAGCCAAGGAGCGACGAAAGCCAGATCGAACAGAAGCACAAGAACAGCGTCAGCGCGGCGCCCTGCAAGAAACCGTCAGGCCCCAAATGCAGGCCGACCAGATTGGGCAACTTCTGCACAATGATCGAGAACTTCAGATCGAAGCTCATGAAAAACACGACGCACAGGCCGAACAGCACCGTCCAGGTCAAATACAGGCGAGTGCGAAAACCAACTAGCTGGCTGAAACGACGCGTCTCGGTTTCGGGGGCGACAGTCGCCTTGGCCGGGTGTGGTTTGAGGGCTGTCATTGGCTGATATCGGCACCGATCCACTTCTGTGAAATCTTGCTTAAGGTGCCATCGGCCTTGAGCTGGGTGACGACCTCAGTGACTTTGGCATTCCATTGCGGATCGCCCTTTTCGATCGCTACCACGTTGGGCTCCGCATACAGCGTGGCACCAGCGAAAGCCGTCGAGCATGTAGCCAGTAATGCCAAGCCAAAAGGTAAAAACGCCTTAGTTTTCACAGACAAGTGCTCCAATCGATTCAAAATACTGAATAGATTAAAACGCACTATAAAAATAGCTTGTACTTCATTTATGGAATATGCGACTACGTTCAAGCTATATCGGATCGAGCGGTCCAGGCGCTTGCACCGCAGCCCCTTCGTGGCAAGCGCTTTGCGCAGCCAAACAACCGAGCGAATCAGGCATTTTCGTCTAACGTGAGTGGATGCGTTTGCATGATCCACTTCCTCTGAAAATGGAGTTTGACGATGAAAACTATCGCTTCCTGGCTGACGATTACGCTTTTTGGTCTTGTGCTTGGCGGCTGTGCCGCGGTCGGCGCCGGGAGCGGAGGCGCTGGCGAGATGGAGATTCGTTCGGGGAAAATCGAGCAGATTACACAGACCCAGATGCAGACCAATCACGATAGCGGTGTCGGCGCCATCATGGGGGGTATTGGCGGTCTGGCCCTGGGAAGCCTGATCGGCCACGGTACCGGCCGGGATGTGGCGATGGTCGCCGGTGCCCTCGCTGGCGCGGCGGGCGGCAATTACGCCGAAAAGAAAAAATATGATCAGCCCGTGGACGCACAGCAGATCATCGTTCGCACCCATAGCGGCGTACTGGTTCAGGTGACCCAGCCGATCAACCCGGGGCTGAAAAATGGCATGAACGTTTATGTCGAGGGTGCCGGAAACGAAGCGCGGGTGGTGCCGCAAAGTTAAGGGCGGCGACTGGACATTGTACAGCCGCCCCATGATCCATGACTGCGCGCAATCCTGACTCGAATGGCGCGCGGCCATGGGTCAAGGATCATGGGCTACTTGAATACCGGTACGCTGGCTGACCCGCTGGGCTTTTTCAGGTACTCACGCAACCGAACGCCAATCTCGGCAATTTTCGCCTCTCCCGCACGCAAGGCTTGCGGGTTGGTGTGCACCGAGTAATTTCCCAGCGCCAGATCATAGGGATGAGGTATGGCTGAGCCGATCACGAAGACCGTATCTTGTTGCAGCGCCTTGAGCGTCACGGCGCCGTTGCCGGGTTCGAAGATGGCCATCTCTCCTGCGTTGACCAGGCCTGGTGCGGACAAAGCGCCGCGGCTGACGCTCAACCACAACGACTCATGTTCTCCAGGTGGAACATAAGTCCAGGATTCCCCGGCACGTAGTGTGACCAACAGGTAATTCATTCCGGCAGGAGCACGGACCGGGCTCTGGACACCCTGGTAGGTGCCGAGAATCAACCGCGCCGGCCCGACTTCAGGCATCACGCCTGACTCCAGGTACTGACTGTCGACACTGGCGTTTTCCAACTCGGGCGGTAGTGCAACCCACAGTTGAAAACCCTGAATCCGTTTCGATGTGCCCACCGACATTTCCTTGCCGTGCCACACCCCGCCTCCGGCACGCATCCATTCGACACCGCCGTAGTCGATCATCCCCTTGCCCGAATCCGCATCCTCGAAGCGCAAATTACCTTCGGTGATGACGGTGACGGTGGCGATTCCCGAGTGCGGGTGCATTGGCATGCCGTTGATGAATGAGCTCTCGCCTTCGAACAGATCAAGGAAAACGAACGGCTTGATCAAATGGCCCAGATCCGAAGGACTCATCAGCCGGACAATTGCGCCATGCCCGCTGCCGGTGGTGCGATAACTGATTGCGCGGTGAGTTTCGGGTTCGCGTGCGCAGCCAGGATCAATCGCGAAGAGAGGTTGTTGCTGAAGGTTCATCATGATCTCTCGAACTGGGAAGCCTCGCGGCCCGATACCTCAAACAATAGATCGGGGCCGATTGCTTGATTAGCCGATACAATTGGATTGCACTCGTCCACCATCGACAGGAATGAACGGCCATGCTCGACCTCAATGACATCGCCATGTTTGTGCAGGTAGTCCGCTGCGGCAGCTTTGCAGAGGCGGCGAGACGGCTGGGAATGCCGCCCAATACCGTGAGTCGTCGCATCCAGCAGCTCGAAGCACACCTCGGCACTCGGCTGCTACAACGCTCCACCCGCAAGCTCACACTCACCAGTGCAGGCCAGGACTTCCATGAGCGTTGTGCAGGCGCAGTCGACGGTTTGCTCGAAGCCGGACAGGAGTTGATAACGGGTAGTAACGAGCCCAATGGCCTGGTGCGTGTGGCGGCTCCAGCCGACTTCTTCGACTTCTTCCAGATGGACTGGGTGACCGGGTTTCTCGCCGCGTATCCACGCGTGAGGCTCGACTTCATACTCAGCGATGCGAAGGCCGACTTGATCGCAGAGCAGATCGATGTCGCGTTTCGCGGCGGCGCCTTGCGCGATTCCGGTTTTGTCGGCCGTCAGATCCTTGACCCACGCAGCGTCGGAATGGTCGCAAGCCCCGCCTACATTGCCGCGCACGGCTCACCCCGCACGCTGCAGGACCTGGTAAACCACGATTGTGTGATCTCAGCGCAACCCGGCGGCCACGCCACATGGCGCTTGATCGGCCCGCAGGGTGAGGAGGAAGTGCAAGTCACTGGGCGCTTCAGTGGCAATACCGCACAGGCACTGCGCAGGGCCGCCGTGGCCGGCCTCGGCATCGCGCTACTGCCGCCGGTGATGGCCAGGCTCGATGTTCAGGCCGGTGTGCTCGTCCCGGTGCTGGCGCAATACCAACCCAAAGGCTATGGCCTGAACGTGCTGTATCCAAGCCGCCGACAGTTGCCGCTCGCGGTATCGGCCTTCATCGACCTGGTGATCGAGAAGTTGAATGCGTCGCACGCACCAGAGGTGCACCTGTAGCGAGCGGCAGTCGATGCCCATGGATCTATTCCGCTGGTGGCCCTAGACTTTGCAGTCCCCGCCCTCCTCGCCGATTGTTGAACAGGTTTCATGACTGAACATGCCAATTACCATCACGTGTCCGAAGTACCAGGCCTGGTGCTGGGGTCCGCACGCTTTGTGGATACCGGCTTCGATCGCCATTACCACCTCGATTTCCACATTGGCTTTGTCACCGAAGGCATCCAGCGTCATCGATCCAAAGGCGAGTCGTTTCTTTTAGGTCCGGGCAGTATTGCCCTGATGCCACCGGGTGAAATCCACGATGGTCTGCCCGAGGGCGGCGACGCCTATACGCTCAAGACATTCCGTCTGTCCCAGGCGCTGGTCGCGAGTATGACCGAGGAGATCAGCGGTCAACCGAGAGAGCTTGAGTTGACCAGTGTGTTGCTTGAAGACACGGGAGTTGTCGGCAGCCTGCACGGGTTGCACGAAGCGATGCAGCAGGCCGTCGGACCCGGCAGCCTCGCGGTGCAGACGCAATGGATCACCCTCCTTGAACACCTGTTGAGCCAGTCACGGGCGATCAAACCCGAAACGATCACAGGCACGCTATCGCCCCTGCAATGGTCTCGCGTCAGGGACTATTGTTTCAGCCACATCGATCAGCGAATCACCCTCGATGATCTCGCTGGATTGTGCGGACTGGGTCGCTTCCCGTTCCTCAAACAATTCAAGCGGACCATCGGCATGACGCCGCACGCATGGCTGCTTCGCCTGCGTCTAGAACGGGCTTGTGGCCTGCTATCACGTAGCGGGCAACCGATCATCGAGGTCGCCCACGCCGTCGGCTTTTACGATCAAAGCCATTTCAACCGCGCCTTTCGACAGGCATTCGGCGTCGCGCCCTCGCGCTACAGGACTTAGGCCGTCGGCCATCAAGCGAACGTCAATTTTTTACAAGCGCGGCAACCTTCCCTCTCCATAGGATGCGCCAATACGGGCGAAACACCTTCGCCTGCGCAGCCGAGAACTGGATGATGAACGGTGAAACAAACAGACCGCCCGCACTGGGTTTTTCAAGTGACAACATCGCTGGCGCATCGCCGGAGGTGGCACAATCCATCGTCAAACACAGCACGGGCCAGGCGAGCCCCTATGGAACAGACGCGTTGACTGAACAGGTCAAGCGCAAGTTCTGCGAGATCTTCGAGCGTGAAGTGGAGGTCTTGCTCGTGCCCACCGGCACCGCCGCCAACGCCCTGTGCCTGAGCGCGATGACGCCGCCATGGGGCAACATCTATTGCCACCCGGCCAGTCATATCAACAACGATGAATGCGGCGCGCCGGAGTTCTTTTCCAACGGTGCGAAGCTGATGACCGTCGACGGCCCGGCGGCCAAGCTGGATATCGTCCGACTGCGCGAGCGGACTCGCGAAAAAGTCGGCGATGTACACACGACCCAGCCCGCCTGCGTCAGCATCACTCAGGCCACCGAAGTCGGCAGCATCTACACCCTGGACGAAATCGCAGCCATCGGTGACGTCTGCAAGTCATCTTCCCTGGGATTGCATATGGATGGCTCCCGATTTGCCAACGCCCTGGTGTCGCTTGGTTGCTCCCCTGCGCAGATGACGTGGAAGGCAGGCGTGGATGCCCTGTCGTTTGGTGCCACGAAGAATGGTGCGCTGGCGGCGGAAGCGATCGTCCTGTTCAACACCTCGCTCGCGGCCGAAATGAATTACCGGCGCAAGCGCGCAGGCCATCTCTTTTCCAAGATGCGTTTCCTTTCGGCGCAGATCGATGCGTACCTGACCGACGACCTCTGGCTGCGCAATGCACGCCAGGCCAACGCTGCGGCCCAGCGCCTGGCGCAGGGCCTTGGGGGTTTGAGCGGTGTTGACGTGCTCGGCGGCACCGAGGCGAACATCCTGTTCTGTCGCCTGGACTCGGCAATAATCGAAGCGCTGCTGAAGGCCGGGTTCGGTTTCTACCATGATCGCTGGGGACCCAACATCGTTCGCTTTGTCACCTCGTTCGCCACCACCGCCGAGGATGTTGATCACCTGTTGAACCAGGCGCGGCGAACTGTTGATCGGGTACACGAGTAACGGGTCGCGAAACTACGCATTTCCCAGACGTAAAACTTCAGGACTGCCGTATTTGTGCACACGTATGGCATTCATGGAGGTCTCGACTATTCAAAAAAGGGAGAACGCATTGCGCTGCGAGGGGTCGGCCTTCGCAGCGCAGGAGGTATCAACGACGGCGCGCGTCGAGGCTGAAGCGACCGGCACCGAAGGCCACGACCTGCAACAGGCCACCGGCCATCGCGATGTTCTTGAAGAAGTGGATGAACTGGTTCTGATCGCCCAGTGCGTTATGGAACGCCAGTGCGGTGAACACGCTGAACACTGCCAGGACTGCGGCAACGGTGCGGGTACGATAACCGGCGATCAATGCCAGGCCACCGCCGATCTCGACAATGATCGCCAGCGCCAGCGCCAATTGTGGAAGCGGAAGCCCGACCGAACCGATGTAGCCGACCATCATTGCCGGAGCGGCGAGTTTCGAAAAACCGGAAAGGATGAAGATTGCACTGAGCAGTACGCGGCCGATCAACGAGGCCGAGGATTGGGTCACATCGGAACGGGTCTGTTCAGAGGTGGTTGATTGAGCGATGTTTGCAGAAGTCGTCATGGGGTATTTCCTTCAAAGTTTGCGCGACTCGCCATGAATCGCCGCTATGAAGAAATCTTGCGCCTCACCGGTTAATCTGAATAGCTGACTAATTTAGATCATTAGATTCGATAAATTAGAAAAGCAGACCCACGTAGCCGGTATAGGAGTTCAATCGTGCAATTTGCCAAGCGCCGTCTGATTCAAGGAAACAGCCATGATCTCTGACCCGGGAACACCGACGCTGGACCAACTGCGCGTGTTCCTGACGGTCGTGGAAGTCGGCAGCTTTGCGGCGGCCGCCAGAAAACTGCACCGCGCCACTTCGGTCATCAGCTACTCGATCGCCAACCTTGAAATGCAGCTCGGTGTGTCGCTATTCGACCGCCAGACAACCCGCAAACCCCAGCTCACCGATGCCGGTCGCACCGTTCTGGCCGAAGCCAGGACCATTGCCAACGGCATCCATGGACTACGCGCCAAGGTCAAAGGCTTGCTTCAGGGGCTCGAAGCCGAAGTCCACGTGGTGCTCGATGTCATGCTGCCCCCCGAGCGCGTGGTGGATGCACTCAAATCCTTTCGCGAAGAGTTCCCTACGGTTGCCCTGCACTTGCATATGGAGGCGCTCGGTGCCGTCACCGACCTGGTGATCAACGGTGGCGCGATCATCGGTGTCAGTGGCCCCATGAACGAGGGCATCGACGGTATCGAAAGAATTGGCGTCGGCAGTGTCGAGTTGATTCCGGTGGCGGCGCCGAATCATCCACTGGCATCAAGCGATGTGAATATTCCGGGCGCCGGGCGAGAGTTCACGCAACTGGTGCTGTCCGACCGCTCGCTTCTGACCAAGGACAAGGATTTCGCCGTCCTCAGCAACCGCACCTGGCGCCTGGCGGACCTGGGCGCCAAGCACATGCTGCTGCGTGAAGGCATTGGCTGGGGGAACATGCCCCGTCCGATGGTCGAGGAAGACCTGCAGGCCGGTCGGCTGGTACGTCTGAACCTGCCGGAATACCAGAGCGGGATTTATGCCTTTGACGTCATTTACCGCACGGATCTGCCACCAGGACCGGCCGCGAGATGGCTGATTGAGCGATTCGTTCAACAAAGCTCAGCGCAGGAGGCATCCGCTTGAGGGGGCACTTGTCGATTCACGACTCGTCGGCAACCACTCTCACTCTGTGGCAATCGGACGGCCCAAGTTTTTGACCGCTCGAGGAGCGAACTTCTATCGGCATCAGGGACTGGCCGAACGCATTGTCCAACAACACAGAACGGGTCTCTTCCCGCGTGAACAGGAAACGTTCGCCCCACTGCCTCATGCTGACCACCACCGGAAAGATCTCCCGTCCTTTCTCCGTCAGGACGTACTCCTTGTAGGCACTGCCATCCGAAGCAGGTTGAACGTCGAATACACCGACCTCAACCAGCGCTTTCAGGCGCGATGCCAGGATGTTTTTGGCCACTCCCAGGCTTTTCTGGAATTCGCTGAATCGGCGAATGCCGTCAAACGCGTCGCGAATGATCAAGAGCGACCATCGATCCCCAATGGCTTCCAGTGTTCGTGCTACCGGACATTCGCTGCTGTGCGATGAAGCGTCTTCGACCATCGTATTTACCTTTTGGATAAGGACCGCCAAGCCTGTCGTTCAACTTTGAGCAATGTGGTTGCAATTTGAAACTAGATGCAGCAACAATTGAATCAAGTTTTTAATTGAAACCAGTTTAACGCCGCGGAGGCTCATGTGACAGCAGATGCCGACTCAACCACCCAGACTTTCGTCACGCAGGCTTCGGGGCTTTCTCCATCGCTCACGTTTTTATTTTCGCTCACCTGCGCGCTGGCAGTCGCCAACGTTTATTTCGCGCAACCCTTACTCGATTCAATGGCTCAGAGCCTGGGTGTGGCCTCATCGATGATCGGGTTTGTGGTGACGGCTACCCAGGTCGGTTACGCGCTCGGGTTGCTGTTCATCGTCCCGCTGGGTGACTTGTTGAACCGTAAAGGGCTGATTCTGACTCAAGTGCTGCTGTCCGCGATTGCGCTGGCGGGGGTCGGCGCCGCACAGCAATGGTTGACCCTGTTGGGGGCCATGATCGTTGTGGGTTTGCTGGCCGTGATGGTTCAAGTGCTGGTGGCCTATGCCGCCGTGCTGGCAACCCCGTCACAACGTGGCCAGGCCGTGGGAACCGTAACCAGTGGCATTGTCCTGGGCATACTTCTGGCGCGATTCACTTCCGGGCTGATCGCAGATCTGGCGGGCTGGCGCACCGTGTATTTCGTTTCCTCTGGATTGATGCTGACCCTCGCGGCGCTGTTCTGGAAAGTGCTGCCTCCCGCGGTGTCTCCACGCAATCGATACACCTACCCGGCACTCATCCGGTCGCTCTTCACGCTGTTCATGACCGAACCGGTCTTGCGCATCAGGGGCCTGCTGGCCTTGTTGATCTTTGCCGCTTTTTCGGTGCTCTGGACATCCATGGTGCTGCCGTTGAGCGCCCCRCCGCTGTCGCTTTCACACACGGTCATCGGCATGTTTGGCCTGGCAGGCGTCGCCGGTGCACTTGCTGCCAGAAGATCCGGTCGCTGGGCCGATCAAGGTATGGGGCAAAGAGTCACGGGCATTTCGCTGGCGATCCTGACGCTGTCCTGGTTGCCCATCGCGTTTGCGCAGACGTCACTGATCGCCCTGGTTTGCGGAGTGGTCCTGCTCGACTTCGCCGTGCAGGCCGTACACGTCACCAACCAGAGCCTCGTCTTTGCGGCACGACCCGACGCGCAAAGTCGCATGGTCGGTGCGTACATGTGCTTTTACTCGGTGGGCAGTGCACTGGGAGCTGCCGCCGCGACGCAGGTTTATGCGCTATGGGGCTGGATAGCTGTCAGTATGCTGGGCGCCTCGATCAGCGCGACTGCCCTGGTGCTGTGGTTTTTTACGTTGCGATTCACAATGATCGATCAAGGACCTGCGCGAAACCTTGGAATTGACCAACACGCCCTCATAACAATGGCTATACCCAACGCCTCCGAGAGGAACGACAGACCATGACCAGACAAACCGAAACTGCCATTCTCGCCGGAGGTTGCTTCTGGGGCATGCAGGATCTACTGCGGCGCTATCCCGGTGTGCTACACACGCGGGTCGGGTACACCGGCGGCGATGTGCCGAATGCCACCTACCGCAACCATGGCAACCACGCCGAAGCTATCGAGATCGTCTTCGACCCTGCCGTGATCAGCTACCGGCAGATCCTTGAGTTCTTCTTCCAGATACACGACCCCAGCACGCCCAACCGTCAGGGTAATGACCTGGGCCCCAGCTACCGTTCGGCGATCTACTACCTCAGCGAACAGCAACGCGACAGCGCCGAGGACACCGCTGCCGATGTCGATGCTTCACACCTGTGGCCAGGCCGGGTTGTCACCGAAATCGAACCGGCGGGACCTTTTTGGGAAGCGGAGCCGGAGCACCAGGATTACCTCGAGCGTATACCGAATGGCTACACATGCCACTTCATCCGCCCGAACTGGAAACTCCCCAAGCGCGCCTGAGAGTCGTGCTTGTGAAGCGCAGAGGTGACCACTTCCGGTCGGTTTCAGCCGGTCGTCGAAGGCAGAAATCGACTCATTGCTGCCCTCCGCTAAGGGCAGCCAGGGATTGTGAATTCAGCAGGTCGATGCAACACAACTAAATTCTGTGTAAGCGACATGCAGACGGCCTCAGCGATTGAGCCTGGTAATTTTTGAACCCTGCAATCCCAGCCCGGCCATTAAGCCCTTTTGATCAAAGATGAACGCATAGACATCGGACTGAGCCGTCGAGGTAGTCATCGATTTGGCCATGCCCGAATCTACGACCACGATGCTTGGGCCCACGCCGACCTCAAACCCATTAACATTTTTCAGGTCGTTCATCGCTGAATAGGTCATGAAGAACATCACGTATCCAAACCGCTGCACGCCCGCCTGAAGGCCGTATGAGGCTGCTGTGGTCGCGTAGTATCCCGTGACTTTTCCGTTCTCAATCAATTCGCCTTCGCCATGCTGTGCGCCGGCGATGAGGCCCGCTTTCAGCACATCAGGGAAAACGAGGATACCCTTGGCTCGCTGCGCTAGGGCGCGCGCTTGCGGCGTTTTGGCATACAAACTCTGTAACGCCGCTTTCGCCTCACGGTCCATTTCCGCGTTAGCAGCCATCGCATCAGAGGCGGAAGTTGATTGACCCATCTGGCAGCCCGCCGTGATCGCGAGTATTGAAATCATTGCCATCATTCGAAGGTATTTGATCATGAGCAATACTCCGTTTCTGTACCTGCCATTGAGGAACCTGCGTGGCGATAGCCGTTGCGGATCAAAGACTGACGGGGTCGATCTTTCCCTTAGACTTTAATCCTAATAAGCAGTTGGTCAAATGCCATGCACATGCATGTGCCTCAGACGAAATCGACAGTCAGCTGTTGGCCGTTCTCTGCCGATCATGGTTACAAAGCGTGCTGGTCAAATCCGATGCAATCGGTGGTCAGAACGAATGCAAATGACTGGTCAGGTCGAATGCAAGCGGGTGATCAAGTAGAGTGCAATTTCGCAACTGAATATCGGATTAGTGTTGTGGGGACTTGTAAGGGGTGATGATGGGGCTCAACAAACCAGTGCAGGACCTGAAGCGCGATCTGCAGGGTGTCGCCTCTGATCTGAAGTGGTCGGCCGTGGAGTTAGTCCGGATTGCCGAGCGGCTAAGCCACGCAGGTAATGGACCAGACGCTGAGGCGCTTCGAAGGATGATCACAATCTTCCAGCAAGGTGAGAATCGGTTAGATGGCTGGATTAAAGAAATCGGTGCAGGTCAGGTAGTCCGGCCGGCGAAGGCAGACCACTGCCAATGATCGCGGAAGGGATTGGCAGGAGGTTGTCATGGCACTTAACAAACCCAATCAAGAGTTACGCCGCGACTTGAAAGCCGCTGCATATTCCCTCGAAGAAGCTGCCCTGGAAATGTTCAGGCTTGCAAAACAGCGCGGGGATACAGAGCTTCTGGAGGCAATGGAGACGATCAAAAAGCTGCATGAGCAAGCTGATCGGCTGACTGCTTACACAGATGAGGTGAAGGCGGGAAGGATTGTCCGGAAGGCTGAATAGCCATGCGTCTGGCGGGCGTATTCGCGCTAGATCTGAAATACAAGCAATGCCCTGTAAACGGTTACTCAATGAAGAAGAAGCTGACGGACAGTAAAGCAGCAGTGACTGCTGCTGAAATTGAGCGTTCTATCCAAGCCCTGAACAAAATGGCTGAACGCCTATGGGGGGATGGCCGGGAAGCCGAGGCGAAAGCTCTCCTCGATGCCTTGGACGCATTAAACCGGGCGCTTGATCGGATCAGGATTGGAGAGAGTCGCAGGGTTCTCCATTGAACGGCACAAACTAGCTGGCGGGTTATGAAGGCGAGAAGGATTCTGTGGGGGAAGGCGGAGTAGGCCCGTGGTATGACGGCGAGATGTTGTAGCGGCTTGGCGGTCGTACCGATGTAACTCAAATGCCCGGTCCAGAGCCGGGCTTCTCGTATCTGCCCCTGTCATGCCTTCGTCACACCTACCAAGCACAATGCAGTCAGCCAAAGGGATTTGGYCCATCTACAGAGAGCCCGGCTAATGTGCCGGGCTTTTTCGTTTCTGCGACATGCTTTTCACCAATCGCTCACATGGTGGAGCGCAGATTAACCCTGCTCCTTTGAAGAATTCCCATTTGGCCCGCCCGCATGCGGGCCATTTTTTTGGTCGCTGCCACGATTTCTACAAGAACTGGAGAAGCGACCATGTCAGATGACTGCGAAATTGCACTCCACTTGACCACCCGCTTGCATTCGACCTGACCAGTCATTTGCATTCGTTCTGACCACCGATTGCATCGGATTTGACCAGCACGCTTTGTAACCATGATCGGCAGAGAACGGCCAAGAGCAGTCATTCGTGTTTTCACGCATGGTCCGCATGCATTTTGTATTTAACGGTTCTTTTCCCATTGGTCATTACTCATCGCCAAGCGAAAGCCCAGATGCGACATGGAGTTCATAGGATCTGCGCCCTGCCGGGCACTGGTTCGAAAACTCGTGCAGTAGCTGTCACTACAAAGAAAAGATCCGCCTCGGATTACACGCTGCGGTGCATTGGCCGTCACCCCAAGTTCGGGGTCATAGCTGTCGGATGGCCCCACCGGGTTTACCGCTGCTTCACCCGCCGGTTGACGTTTCAGCCCAACTCTAAATGCGTCGGCACGATACCAGTCGGCGACCCACTGCCAAACATTCCCGGACATATCGTAGAGTCCATAGGCGTTAGGTCGGTAACTGCCTACCGGCTTGGTACCAATTTTGAATTTGTTACTGGCTCCGGTCACGGGAAACGGCTGAATCTCATCCCAGGTATTCGCCATCTTTTCTCCACCAGGCGAGAAGTCATTCCCCCACGCATAATTCGCTTGTTCCAGTCCGCCTCTTGCGGCGTACTCCCATTCGGCCTCGGTGAGTAGGCGCTTGTGCGCCCATGCGGCGTAGGCCTTAACATCTTCACGTGAAACCTGAACAACTGGATGGTTTTCCTTGCCTTCGATGGTACTGTCAGGCCCCAGCGGGTGACGCCAGTCAGCCCCCGGGACAAATGCCCACCACTGGCTGAAATCATTGAGCGGGATTGGTCTGTCTGTGCCGACAAAAACCAATGCGCCAGGCACCAAGTCGCTGTCATCCGGCTCAGGCGTCCCTGGTGGCAGTTGGACTTTCAGATCTTCCCATTTGGGTTTGCGTTCGGCGGTGGTGACGTAATGCGTTTCAGAAATGAAACGGGAGAAATCGGCATTGGTGACGTCGTAGCGGTCGATCCAATACCCGTCGAGTCGAACCTTGTGCGCCGGCCCCTCGTTTGGACGAGCCTGCTTATGATCGCTCCCCATCAAAAATTCTCCGGCAGGAAGCCAGACCATTTCCAGGGGGCCATTTTTCCCATCACCCAGCGTCAAAGGCATAGGGCCACGAATGTGCTGATACACCACAAACGCCAGGCAAACCGACACGATCCCGGCGCAGACAATGGCGATACCTAAACGCCGTTTCCTGATAAGCATTTGCGTTCCTCTTGATTTCAGTCTGCGGCCATTGCTGAACCTGCCTGGTATCAAAATCAGGTATAGACACCACTCCTCCAAAGTCAACGACCACTCGGGTTAACGTTGAGATGGACTGGCGAGAGAAGAAAACGGTTCTACACTCCGAACTTGGGGTTTCGGGGGTTTACAGGAGCTGGCCATGGCCACTGCACACTGGAATAAACCTTTATCGTTACGCCAGCGCATCAGTTCAGGACTGGCAGTTGCCTTACTTGCGCTCTCTTGCGCCAATGCAGCGACACAGGAAGTCAACGGCACGCCCGGTTCACCCAGTGCGACCACGACCCTTGACGGGAATTATCTGCCCGCGCCACCAGCACCGTTCGGCGGCGTCATCAATATGGACGTCAAGGAGTCCAAGCCCTATTGGCCACCAACCGTGGTGCCGCCCAAGGGCGCGCCCAACGTGCTGCTGATCATGACCGATGACCAGGGTTATGGCGTGTCCGGCACCTTTGGCGGCGTCATCCCCACGCCGGCCATGGACCGGATCGCGAAGGCCGGGCTGCGCTTCACGCAGTTCCACTCCACCGCACTCTGCTCGCCGACGCGGGCAGCGCTTATCACCGGGCGCAACCATCACTCCGTGGGCTTTGGTGTGATCACCGAGCAGTCCACCGGATTCCCGGGCTACGACTCGATCATTGACAAGAACAGTGCCACGATCGGCAGGATCCTGAAGGAAAACGGCTATTCTACGTCGTGGTTTGGCAAGAATCACAACACCCCCAACTACCAATACAGCCTGGCTGGCCCCTATGACCAATGGCCGAGCGGGATGGGCTTCGATTATTTCTACGGATTCGTGGGCGGCGAATCCGACCAGTGGAAGCCTTTTCTCTTCCGCGATCATACCCAGATCGAACCGTGGGTCGGGAAGCCTGAGTACAACCTCATCACCGATATGGCGGACGAAGCCATCAAGTACATGAATGGCTTGAATGCGGCCGCGCCTGACAAGCCGTTTTTCGTCTATTACGTGCCCGGTGGCACGCATGCACCGCATCAACCGACACCGGAATGGATCGAGAAGTACAAGGGCAAGTTCGACATGGGCTGGAATGCCCTGCGCGATCAGATCTTCGCGAACCAGCAGCGGCTCGGCGTGATTCCGGTGAATACCAAACTCACCCCTTGGCCGGATGACCTGCCGAAGTGGGACACGCTCAACGCCGATGAAAAGAAAATGTTTGCCCGCCAGGCAGAAGTGTTTGCCGCTTACGTGGCTTATACCGATCATGAGATCGGCCGTGTTATCCAGGCCGTGGAGGACATGGGCAAGCTCGACAACACACTGATCATTTACATCAACGGCGACAATGGCACCAGCGCCGAAGGTTCCACCATCGGTACCCCGTTCGATATGGCCGCAATTCAAGGCATTAATGTTCCGGTCGCGGAGCAATTGAAATTCTACGACATCTGGGGCTCGGACAAGACTATGCCGCATATGTCGGTGGCCTGGTCCTGGGCCTTCGATACACCATTCAAATGGACCAAACAGGTGGCGTCGCACTTCGGTGGAACTCGGCAAGGTATGGTCATGTCATGGCCTGACCGTATCAAGGACGCCGGTGGCATCCGCACACAGTTCCATCACGTGATCGACATCGTTCCAACGATCCTGGAAGCCACGCACATCCTGGCACCGGTGATGGTGGATGGTATCGCTCAGAAGCCCATCGAAGGTGTGAGCATGGCCTACACCTGGGACAAGGTGAACGCGAACGTCCCGTCCACGCGCACCACTCAGTACTTTGAAATGCTTGCCAACCGCGCCATCTACCACGACGGCTGGATCGCCTCCACGACCCCGCCTCTGGCGCCCTGGCTTCTCGGCTTGGGCAAGATGCCCGACGTTGTCAACGGATACAACTGGGAGCTTTACAACATCGCGGAGGATTTTTCGCAGAACAATGACCTCGCCGCGAAGATGCCCGACAAGCTGCGCGACATGAAGGAGCTTTTCCTGATCGAGGCGGCGAAATATAACGTGTTCCCGCTGGATAACGACTTACTCCAGCGCGCCACCACGCCGCGACCAAACGCGACCGCCGGCCGGACTGTCTTTACGTACTCGAGTGAATTGTCCGGGCTGCCCGAAAGCAGCGCCCCCAACACCCTCAACAAGTCCTACTCCATCACGGCCGAGGTGGAAATCCCACCGGGCGGCGCCGAGGGGATGCTCAACACACTCGGTGGGCGCTTCGGTGGCTATGGCTTCTACTTGGTGAAGGGCAAGCCTGTCTTTGCCTACAACCTTCTGGCCGTTGAACACTTCCGCTGGGAAGGCCAGGATGCGCTCACGCCCGGCAAGCACACCGTTGTGTTTGACTTCAAATACGACGGGCACGGTTTCGGCAAGGGTGGCACCGGTGTCCTGTCGGTGGACGGTAAGGAAGTCGACCGCAAATCGATCCCGCACACCATCCCGTTCCTCGTGACGGTCGACGAAACCTTCGACGTCGGGGTGGATACCCGGATGGGGGTGGACGACAACGACTATCTACCGCCGTTCCGTTTCACCGGCAAGCTCGACAAGCTGACCATCAAGCTGGATGCTCCAAAGCTGACTGCTGAGGGACAGCTGCTTTACGATCAAGAAATGCAGCAGGTCAAGAACGCGGCGCAGTAGTTCCTGCCTCTCGCTCGCAAAACGCATGGGTCGCCTCTGCACGGGACGGCCCAAGCGGAGTGAATGAGCACATCAAACGAGCGTATATGAACGCTCCGCCACAAGTTGTGGGCGAAAACTCTACCTACCAGTGCCGTCGGCGCAGTTGCAACTCACGACAACCCCACATGATGGAACAGCAAACCGGTGACTAAGGTCCGCATGCCAGTTGGTTTGATTCGTTGAAGTGGGAGTCGTCGCTTTGCGCTGCCCGTGCTGGCAACTACGAGGCAGTGTTCAACCGGCGTGGTGCCGCCCGGTACCTATTTTACAGGTCAGCTACGAAGCAGCGGTATGTCCCTCTGTTAATGACAGCTTTGGGTCGGTTGCTGCCCTTGGTGACAGGCAGAAATCGGCCGATTCTGTTGAAAAAGTCGGTTCTTCCAGATTGACCGCATACTGACCGCTGAAAACGCCTTTTTTGCGCGCCGCTACGCGAAATCTGAGCCCGGAATCCTCTGCTCAATGTAGAGGTTTCAATCTYAAGCGCGTACTTTTCTATCGTGGAAACTATGGCCGACTTTTTCAACAGAATCGGCCAATAGCAGACCTCGGGCGCGCTGCTAGACTCCGCAATGAGGCCAAAGACAATGCCGCCATTCCTACTCGCCTCATTTCGTGTTTCTAGCGCGACACTCAAGCAAAACAGGGAGTTACGCATGAGCAAGGAACGTTATGCGACAGAAACGACGGAAAATACTACGCTACTTCTGCCGTCTACTTATAGTTAGCCACCATCAACAAGGAAGCCTCATGGAATCTCATAATCCCTACTCCCCACCCACCGCAGTGGTTCTCGAACTAAACGAACAACCGACTGACGAAATGATAGAAAACCTACCGATTTCTGCAGCTTGGAAAGAGCGCTTCAAGGCAATCGCTCATGCAGGCGGGCCAAAGCTACCCAACCTCAAAAATCTTCCAAAGCCGGAGCGAAGAAAAGCCTTCTCTTTTAACATATTGGCGTATCTCTTCGGCCCAATATATTACCTATCCAAAGGAATGTGGAAGAAATCAATCACATACTTAATCTTGTCAGTTGCCATTGTTATAGCCCTAAGTCTTCTTCTAGATGCGCTCGGATACCCCGAATTATCCAATGCCCTTAAATATGGAGTAAGTGCATTTTATGCACTCCGCGCAAACATAGACTTTTACAAAAAAACCGTCCTACATAGCAACGGATGGTGGTAACAGCTAACAATGCGCTCAACCACCGCCTACTTCGTTTGAAAACTGGGCGCATATTCATTTCTTCTACTCTAATCGGCCTCTCCAAGACGGCAGCCCTGGGTTTATTTCAGCCGAGTCCAGCAGACAGGCTTTGTCCGGCAGCTGCCTCTCGTCAACGTCAGTTTCCGGCCAGAAGCAGTCAGTCAGCGCGCTTACAAAAGGAAGGACGATTCAGTTTTCCATTCAGCTGACCTTGCTGCGATACCAGACGGCAGTAGGTTCATTATCAGCTTGGGGTTTTCGTATTTCGAACTGCTGTGACTCGCGCAGGGCATGCTTCCAGTCGCTGCAACCGTAGCGCTTGGGCGTCTGCTCTGGATAGGTACCACCAATCCAGTGGATGGCTGCTTCCAGTCGAGTCCAGCCACCTTTGGCAAGCTTGGTTTCCGCTTCACGTAAACAGCGGCATATCCCACTGCCAGGCCAATAGATTGAACCGTCCTCCCTGATACCATCGATGAGCGCATCTTCAAATGCTTGGCTTAGCATAACCGAAGCCACTTTAGCTGCTGCCACATCAATGGTTTTGGCCCAACATTGCAGATTCAGACAATGCCGATTGATGGTTTCGTAGCTTTCCTCCAGAAAACCATCCGCCGCCTGGCAGCCTGATTCAGTCCAGAGATCGAAACGCTCAATGAAGTGGTGAACCAGTTCATTGCGCAGGTCGACCAGCTCCTTGAGGGCGGCCTTCGTTGCCTCATAGTGCTCGGCTGGCATTTCCAACTGGAGTCGATAGCTGAACCAGATCTGGTCACCGACATCGGCTTCCGTCTGTGATTCTTCATTTTGGGGCGACTGGGTCAGAAAGCTTTCGGTCAGCATTCCGACCAACGTGCCCATGGTCTTTTTCAGCGCAACAGACAGCGCCCGAGCTTGCGCTGCACTATACGTTGAAGGTCAGGTACATCATCCGAGGGCATGGTAGTGACTTCATCCATGATTAACGACTCAGGCATAAGTGGTTGGGCTGGAGCGATTCACTGCAATCCGCTTGCCCTGCCAGGAAGGCTTGCAACGCGTAAATCGGACGCTTTTCAATCTCAGTGTAGGCAGAGTCAATCCGCTCGGACTTTTTCAACAGAATCGGTCGACAGCTTCGGGTCGACTTCTGCCGGTCACGACAGGCAGAAGTCGGCCAATAACTGCCTGCTGGAACCGGCTGAAATCGACCCGCAGCAGTCTTCGCTAACGATTGAACTCACAGGCCTGGACAGCCGTTCGGGCAGGTCCGGCGGCATGATGGGTCAGCCCGTAAAGAAGTACTTGCCTTTGACTTTCCTGGGATTGACGAAGACGAAGTCTGGAAAGATTTTTCCTCGGACGTACCAAACATAAGCCAGGATAACGATACTGATAGCTAATGCGATAGTGGTTGTTGCCGGACTCGATGTAAACCCCGCAAGCGATCTTGGGAATTGGGGAAACGATAGGAGTATGTACGCGTTGTAGGCGCCGACGCGATGGTTGTAGAAGCCCCATACCAAAAACAAGGGAATCAAGGTCATTGAAACACCCATAACCCATTTGGCCGTTGGCCCCATCCTGGCGCCGATATACAATCCCAGAAAGAATGCAATCAAAGCCTGGGCGAGCATTATCGTGATGAGAATATTGACCTTGCGATCGTGCTCGTCACAACGAATTGGATCTGCATACGAAGCTATAAAGTAGGCAAGATGACTGTCTTTTACACCCCGCCCGGAGAGTTGTGAAAACACTTCCGACTTTGCAGTGCCGGCGGCGAGTAGTTCGCGAACTTTTTCCTGAACTTCTTTCTTGCTCAAAGTTGAATGTGAAATACTTTCTCTTTGCGTCAACTTGACAGTTTTCTTAGCAGGAAACACCAGGACAGCTATGGCCCCGATAAAGGCTAGCGTGCCCAAGAAAACGCCCAAGTAAAAACCCCCACCTAGTGAGTAAGTACCTGGCTTCACTCTACCCGGCTTTGCAGGGTCGACAAGAATTTCGATCACTTTTCCTTCCCTGAGTGTTGCAATTGATCTTTCGACCGACTCCAGGCTGGTCCTACAGGGCCGCTGCGATATTTCGAGCGGATAAGTGTATTGCTGTCCGTTCAACTCAAAGGTCACGTTAACCAGAGGGCAATAGGTCATACCCTTACTGCGCATCTCCTCAGAAATGGAGACAGTGGCGACAGTGGCATGCAACTTCTGCCAAGTCTTCGTCTCGTCCACCTCCTTGAACGAGGAAAGAGACACGAGAAGGCAGAGCAAGGCAAAGAAAAATAAAACAACGAACAGGGCAGCCCTTAGCAAGAAGGTCTTCATAAGGCTCCTTGGCCAACGTGAAATGCAGGTCAGTTGGGAAATGACGCCTTGGCAGCAAGTCCCCCTGCGCGCAGTGTAATGATGCACTGAGGTTAGTCCGTAGATACTCAAATGCAATGCAACTTCCCGCGCTTGCGTTACTAGCCGGTTTCTGCCGGTTCCCACCGGCAGCTTCACGCCCTGAGGAAGTCAGTCAACCTAAATCGAGGTTCTTCAGGAGCGGTGAACCACGCTTGCTCAAGGCATTCAAGTAGGTGGTTTCATCTAGCACGAGGAATCACGCCAGGAAGGGCCGGGCAGCATTCCACTTGCCCGCGAAAGCTGCGCCGCGTTCTGTCTGATACGTCGCGTCGTCTGCATCGCGGGCAGGCCCGGCTCTTGCAGGTGCATGTTCCACCCTCGCTGACAGCAATCAGGCCTCGCGCTGAGGACAGTCCAATGGCGACGAACATGTTCTGCAGGTGACGTGACGACCTGGATCAATACTCGGGTTGAAGCTATACCGAAAGGGTTCAGAGTGGGGATGGACCACACGCTCGCTTAGCGACTGAGGAGTACTTCGCGGTGTCGAATCAGCTGGTCATACGCAACATGACCCGTCCCGAGCTGGACGAGCTCGTCGATTGGGCTGCCCGTGAGGGTTGGAATCCCGGCCTTCACGATGCCGAGCTGTTCTGGGCTACGGACCCTGCCGCCTTCATCGCGGCGTACCAGGGCGGCGAATTGATCGGCGGCGGTGCGATCACCTCCTACAATGGCGAATTCGGTTTCATGGGTTTTTTCATCGTCCGGCCTGAATATCGCGGTCAAGGTCTGGGCAATACCCTCTGGCACGCACGCCGCGAGCGACTCCTCGCCCGCCTGCACCCAGGTGCGAGCATCGGCATGGACGGCGTCTTCGCGATGCAGGACTACTACGCCAAGGGTGGTTTCGTCTTCTCCCATCGCAACATGCGTTTTCGTGCCAGGATCACCGAACGCCCGGCGACCTCGCAGGTAGACGGCCAGGATATCGTTCCGTTGGCCACCTTCCCGTTCGATCAGGTTGTCGATTACGACCGCACCTGCTTCCCCGCCACGCGCGCAACCTTCCTGAGCGGGTGGATAACCCAAGCCGATGCACTCGCCGTGGGTTGCCGGCGCGAGGGCGGGCTAAGCGGCTATGGCGTAGTAAGGCGCAGCCGGGAAGGCTACAAGATCGGCCCCTTGTTCGCCGATGACGCCCTGGCAGCCAATGCCCTCTACGCGCGCCTGGCGGAATTTGYCGAGGGTGGCCCGCTGTTTCTCGATGTTCCGGAGAATAACCCCGCCGCGATGGCGCTCGTGCACCAACAGGGCATGATCGAGGTTTTCGGCTGCGCACGCATGTACCTCGGCCCTCCTCCGGCGATCGCGCACGAACGTGTGTTCGGCGTCACGACCTTCGAGCTGGGCTGATGTCCGCTCGCGACCTCATCGGTTATGGCGGCTGCCCACCCCACCCGCGGTGGCCCGGTGAGGCACGCGTCGCGGTCCAGTTCGTACTCAACATCGAAGAGGGCGCGGAGTCATGCATCCTCAATGGCGATGCACAGTCGGAGGCCTGGCTTCACGAGCTACCGGGGCGCCCGCCACGTGTGGGGGAACCGGACTTGAGCGTCGAGGGCATGTACGAATACGGATCGCGCGCAGGCGTGTGGCGCATTCTGGATCTGTTCAGCGCCCGAGGCCTGCCGCTGACCGCCTTCGCCGTCGGCCGGGCACTGGAACTCACCCCGGCGATCGGCCATGCGCTCTGCGCCGCAGGGCATGAGATTGCCGGGCATGGCTACCGTTGGCTGGACTATCGCGACATGCCTGAAGACCAGGAGCGGCGCCATATCCGCCTCACCCTCGACGTGATCGAGCAGATCTGCGGTAAACGCCCCACAGGTTGGTACACAGGAAGGGTCAGCCAGAACACCCGCCGCCTGTTGCGTGAGGAAGGCGGGTTGCTCTATAGCTCGGACGCCTACAACGATGATCTGCCCTATTGGCTCCCAGGCGCGCCCGCCCACCTGGTGATCCCTTACACACTGGTCAACAACGACGCCCGCTATCTGCTGCCCAATGGTTTCGCCTGCGGTGAAGACTTCTTCCGGCTGCTCAAGGATGCTTTCGACCTGCTGTGGCAGGAGGGCGCGCAACACCCCAAGATGATGAGCGTCGGCCTGCATGGGCGGATCAGTGGCCATCCTGGTCGTGCGATGGCGCTGGCGCGCTTTCTCGATTACGTGCAAGGCCACGACGCAGTGTGGATCTGCCGGCGCGAAGAGATTGCCAGGCACTGGATCGCCCGATTCCCCGCCTGAGTGGCAAGTGGTTCGCAACGACCTGAGCCACGCCTTACCTATGGGGCACCGACGGGATTGGCTACAACGTTGAAAAGGTCCGCGCCGTCCTCGGTGAGCAGGCACCGGTGAACTCATGGGACCTGCTGTTCAAAGAAGAGAACCTGGCCAAACTCAGTCAATGTGGGGTGGCAATACTGGATTAATCCACAATGAACAACTTTGCTCCAGCCGTGGTGAATGAACGATGCCCTTCAGCATCATTACCCACCTGATAACTCATGCCCGCCGTCAGTGTGAACTGACGACCATCCTCCAACTCTGTATGCAACTGACCTTCGAGACATAGCAGGATATGGCCTCTCCGGCACCAGTGATCGGCCAGGTATCCCGGGCTGTATTCGACCATCCGCACGCGCGCTGCCCCAAACTGGCAGGTTCGCCAATAGGCCGTGCCTGTCAGACCTGCATGCGCCACGGGCTCTATCGTTGACCAATCGGTGGTACCGAACGGGATTGCAGTGAGATCCATTGCCGCCTCATCGACCTACAGTGAATGCGGAGCGTATCAATCTGGCGTTGGTGCCGAATAGTCACAGACGGTCCGTATTTATTGGATACAGGGGACAGTGGTAAAACCCTGGCGACCGAGCAGTGAACTGGCCAACAGCGCCTTCAAACCCATCGGCCTGGCAAAATGATAACCCTGGGCCTGCCCCGCCCCCATTTCGCGCAGCAGGTCCAGCGTTGCTTCATCCTCGACGCCTTCGGCCACCACACTCAGGTCCAGCGATTCGGCCATCCGCACAATCGCCCGGACAATCGCGCGACTGCGGGAACTGGTGGTCAGTTCGAGGATGAACGACTTGTCGATTTTCAATCCGCTGAAACGGTATTGATGCACATAGCTCAGGGATGAAAACCCTGCACCGAAGTCATCGAGCACCACCGACATGCCGTTGTCCGCCAGTTGCTGCATGGTCTGTCGGGCAATCGCCGGCTCGGCTACCAGCGCCCCTTCGGTCAGTTCCAGACAGATCCGTGACGGCGAGACCCGGTGTTGCGCCAACAGTGTCAGCACCTCACTGGCGAAATCGGGACGCGTCATGCTGTAGCTGGAGCAATTGACGTGCACCGGCGGCCAATCGGCGTGCCCGGGCTGCGCGAGGATCGCTGCAATGCTGGCAAGCATGTACAGGTCCAGTCGACCGATCAGGCGCAAACCCTCGACATCCGGCAGGAATTCGCCAGGCGCAATCACCCGGCCGCCCGGCTGATGCCAGCGGATCAGCGCTTCAAGGGCCAACAGCTCGCCGGTTTCGACGCTGACGATCGGCTGGAAATACGGCAGCAGTTCGTCGTTGCGCTTGAGTGCGTTGCGCAAGGCCCCTTCTCGCTCGACCTGGTCCGAGACTTCACGGCGCACCTCCTGGTTGAACACCGCGTAGCTGTCGCGCCCGGCACTCTTGACCCGATACATCGCCGCATCGGCATCGCGCAGCAAGTCGGCGGGCTCGTGATGGAACTGACTGTCGGCGCTGACGATACCGATACTGCAGGACGAGAAAACTTCATGGCCATTGATGAAAAACGGCAGGTCGAACGCCACCAGGATCCGTTCGGCAATTTCGATCATCACCTCCAGCGGCGCCTCGGGAGCCAGCACCGAAAACTCGTCGCCCCCCAGGCGCGCCAGCATGTCGGTGTCGCGCAGGCAACCACGTAAACGGTGGGCCGCCTGCATCAACAGCAGGTCGCCAAAATGGTGGCCGAGGCTGTCGTTCACCATCTTGAAGCGGTCGAGATCGATGAACATCACCGACAGGTGCCCGCCTTCGTTGCCGAACCGCGACCAGGACAGATTGAGGCGCTGTTGCAGGTAGGTGCGATTCGGTAGCCCGGTCAGCGCATCGTGGGAGTTCTCGTGCTGCAACTTGGCATTGGCGTGATCGAGCTCGCGGGTGCGGCTCTGCACCCGGGCTTCCAGCTGGAGGTTGGCGGCATGGATCGCTTCGGCGGCCGTGCGTCGCGACAACGCTGTGTCGATGTGCCGTGACACGAACGTCAGCAGCTCCTGGTCACGCTGGGTATAGCTCACCTGCGAGGTATAGCTTTGCACCGCCAGCACGCCTCGCACCACGTCGTCTTCGAACAATGGAATGCCCAGCCAGGAGTAGGAGCGCACAGACTCATGGGCAATTTCGATTTCACCATGCGCGGACAATCGTTCAGCCTCGCCGGCGTCAATCAGGCAGGGTCGACGCTGACGGATCACGTACTCGGTCAAGCCCCGGCGCCCTCGCCGTGCCGCCGGGCGGGTCGTCTGCCGTTCATCCACATAATAGGGAAACGTCACTTCACCGGTCGCGTCGTCGAACAGCGCAATGTAGAAGTTCTGCGCAAACAGCAGGTCATCGACGATGCCATGCAAGGATTGAAACAACTCGGCCGTGTCACCAGGCTGGCTCGACAGTTCGGCTATCTGGAACAGCGCGTTCTGCAGGTGTTCGGCGCGCTCTCGGTCTGCGACTTCCTGCCTCAAGGCGTCGTTGAGTGCCGAAAGCTCCAGGGTACGACGCATCACTGTTTCTTCCAGGTCCTCCCGATGCAGAATCCGGTCCAGCGCCATGGCCACGTGACGGGCTACCACCAGAAACAGCGCGCGGTCTTCGGCGCTGTAGATGCGAGAAACGTCGTAGACCTGCATTGCCAGCATGCCAAACACGTCATCCGAGGCGTTTTTCAATGGAGCGCCCATCCAGAACTCGGGACGATCACCCACGCAGTAGAAACGGTTTTCGGCCTGAGCCGCGAGAATGCCGGCAGAGTCAATCAGCAACGGCTGGCCGGTGGTCAATACCTGGCCGGTCAACGACAGATGCGCAGGGTCAAGGTATTCGTAGTTCTCGGCTTCCAGGGCATCAGCGTCGATGATGTCGACGTAATACGGGTAGTCGATCTTGCCGGTGTGCGGGTTATACAGCGCGAGATAGAAGTTCTCGGCGTCGATCAGGCTGGCCAGCAGCCGGTGAACCCCCACCAGAAACACTGACCGGTCACGGGTCGAACTGGCGAGATAGGTAATTTCATACAGCACACGCTGCGTGATCTGCGCACGGGCAAGGGTATTGGTCTGTAGCTCAATGCCCAGGCGCTGGGCAAGTTCAGCGAGCGCCGGCTCTGCTGCATCGTCGACTGGCGCGAGTAGCCAACCCAGCACACTTTCGCCTCTTCCGGTCGGCCAGCGGTGCACGTTGCGGGCCAGGCAAAAGGCTTCGAACTCGTCATTCGCAACGCTAGAAGGCCACTGTACCCGTGGGTCGCCCTGGCCAACCCGATGCATCTGTTCACCGGTGCGGTAAAACACCCAGGCGCTGGTATGGGCCCCGTTGCGCACAGAATCCAGCAATTGTCCGATCGTGTCGTCTTCACCGACAGTACCCGGGTTCTCTATGGGCTCAGGTACGGCACCTTCGCACGTGCGCGATTGCCATGGGGAGCCGGTCAATGTACGAAAACTCATCAGCGCTCCCTGAGCCAAAAACTGCCGACACTCGCTTACTGATTGCCAGCAGTGTGCCGTAAAGCTTTCCGTTTAAAGCTTATAGCGGTTTTTTTCAATGACTTTATGCACTTTGCTGCCAGGTATGAGACGGGCCACAAACTAAACGTATCAGTCGTCGTTGTCATCGCGATCACGGTAGCGACGGTGATCGCGATCATAGTCACGAGAATCATAGCCACGACGATCATAGTCACGGTCATAACCTCGATCATCGTCCCCTCTTTGGTAGTAACCACGTCGATGATCATGATCGTGATATCGACCGTACCGTTCTCCGTCATCCCAGTGCGGGCCGCAGCCTCCCAACAAGACGGCGCTGGAAATGGCCACGATCAAGAGTACTGCGCGATTCATATGAACGTCCTAAACGTCGGAGGTATGGAATGGTTACAACTATGACCATTCAGTAACTCAATGATTCCTCGGGGAAATACAAACGAGTGATGGTCACTCTCCCATCGAATCCCCGTCGAGACAGCCAGAGCCTGTCATGAATAGCCAAGGGACTGTCGTCAAATGAAAAGCGCCCCTGATGCGGGGGCTATTTACTGGCAGCACTGAAAAAACCTCTGGCGATCGAGCCGACGTAAGCGACTGCTGCGCCTGAGTCACGAGTTGACTGGTACGCCAGGCAGGAGAATAACAATATGAAATTCGTGAAGAGCCTTCTGGCTGCCGTACCCCTCATGGCGCTGGCCATCGATGCCCAGGCCTATGTATCGAACCGGGAAGCCGCTCGGCTGGGCACCAGCCTGACGTGGGTGGGTGCCGAAAAGGCCGGTAATGCCGATGGCTCCATCCCGCCCTACAACGGTGGCCTGACCACTGCCCCCGCAAGCTTCAAGACCGGCGACAGCATGCGCCCGGACCCCTTTGCCCACGAAAAACCACTGCTGGTGATCAACGGCAAGAACGTCGAGTCGTACAAAGGCATGCTGACCGCCACCACCGTAGCGTTGGCCAGGCGTTACCCCGGCTTTCGCATCGATGTGTATCCGACCCACCGCACTGCATCGCTCCCGCAGGCGGTACTGGACAATAGCCGCCGCAATGCCACTGCCGCCAGGTCCCTCAACGGCGGGATCGCCATCGACAATGTGCTGCCCGGCGTGCCGTTCCCGATCCCGCAATCAGGCGCTGAAGCGATGTGGAACTTCCTGCTGCGCTACCAGGGTGTCAACATCCATTCCAAGTACGACTCCTGGAGCGTCGACACGGCGGGCGTACCGAGCCTGGCGGTCACCGGCGAGGCATTCGTCTCCTTCCCGATTTACGAGAACATGTCCAAGCCCTTCAACAGTTCCGACATTTACTATCAGTTGAAACTGTCCTATACCGGCCCCGCGCGCCGGGCCGGCGAGTCGATCATGCTCAAGAACGCCACCAACCCGACGCAGTTTCCTGGCCGGGCCTGGCAGTACATGCCTGCCCAGCGCCGYGTCAAACAGATTTCGATCCTGGCCTACGACACACCCAACCCCGGTACCGCCCGAGCACTGGAACTGTATGACTGGACGCTGGTCGGCAAGCAGGAAATGATCGTGCCCTACAACACCTACAAACTGACCTACGCTCGCGATGCCAAATCGCTGACCACGCCAAACTTCATTGCGCCGGACTTCGTACGCTGGGAAAAACACCGGGTCTACGTCGTGGAGGGCAACCTCAAGCCCGGTGCAAACCACATCTACCAGAAGCGTCGCTTTTACCTGGATGAAGACACCTGGGCCGCTGTGGCCTCCGATCAGTACGACACCAGTGGCCAGCTATACCGTGGCTCCTTCGCTTTCTTCAGCCAGAGCTATGACCAACAGGTCCCGGACGCCACCCCTTTCATGACGTACGACCTGTCGAAAGGCACCTATAACATCAATGGCGTGGTGGGCCCTCATGGCGGCATCCGCTATATCGAGCCGTTATCGACGGCGCAGTGGGTGCCAGAGTCCATGGCGGGCACCGGTATTCGCTAGGGACCGATAAATCACAAAGCCCCGGTTCGAAAAAGCCGGGGCCCGGGATTTCGGCTGGGCCGAGGCTTGAGGGCTGGGCCCGTTTCAGCGCCTGACCGGCGGGATATCCCTGCCGGCCGACGATAGTGAAATATCAGTTACCCGCAGTCGTCATGGAGACAGGCATCTAGCGCTTGCCCTTCATGCAGACGACGGAAAGATAAGCACCCCAAAGCACACCACACAGGGCAAGTATGAGCTCCGGATTGAAAATGTTCTGATCGGCCGGCGCCACCAGGATTTCGCTATATAGGCACAAGGCGCCCGCGATCAACGCAAGAAAGTATCCGGTCCGGGTTCTGGTCCGGCGCAGCAACAGAACCTTTTTCAGCCCCTCGTCTTTCCATTCTTGAAGGGGTATGCATTGGATCTCCTCCAGCAGCACCACACCCCACAGCAACGCGCACAACCAATAGCCTATCATCATGATTTCCTCCACTTAGAACATTGATTCAACAGGTAGAACATTAATTCAACATGAATACAGCGCGCACTCCGCGCTCAACTTACAAAGATCGATTCCAGAGTCTTTTCTGACTCGTGCAATTTGCTCTCACGCAAATCCATATCCTGAAGCAGGTGAGAAGGTTCGAGCGGCCGCTGCCAGGGGCGGTGATGCAGGACCATAGACGGGGAGTCCGAGTGGAGCACGCCCGGTCTCGTTGCCAGTGGTCGCATCCCGCTGGACCACTTCAGCGGTGTCGAAGTCATACTCCCAGTGGCCTGCCTCATTCCACTTGTGGAGAAAGTAGGTATAAAACGGCACAAACAGTCCCTGGTTCGGCTCAGCGTATTGCAACCCGAACACGTACTCAGGCTGGTTCTTCATTTCACGACCGCTATGGCAATGCTGGACCCAGGCCAGGTCGTCGAGAACGACAACCTTCCAGAACGGGTCGTGATCGTAGAACTTCAGCGAAACTTTCTTGCCGCTTCTGCGGCACTCGTTCAGGAACGCAATGCTGGCGGCAAGTTCCTCTTGAAAGGTCGAGGTTGTAACTTCTTCCGGAAGTGAGTCGACTCGCTTGCGCGCCGCTACGCCGAGCGGATTGAGCAACATGACGCGGATTTCATACGCCGTCGTGAAGACCTCCTTCAACAGGCTATCCGGGGCAATCAGGGTTTCGTACCCCGTGAGCGAAAGGATGGAGGCGTCACGCGCCGCCGGTAAAGAGCGAACCAGATTGCGTTCCTGAAGGGTCGAAAGCCATCCCTTGCGCGGATGCCTGGTGAAGAGCAGCGAAGCCATCTTCGCGCTCGTCAGGCGATGGCGGTTGTCCCACGCGCGTTTGCACAGATAGAACAGAACCATCAAGGTTGAGGCCAGCACGATTTCTGTCGCCAGCAACAGATTCGCGTTCAACTCCACGCGTGGCCACCATACATAGAGGATGTACCGCGCCGCATCCGGCGTGGCAAACGCCATGGCCATTGCCAGCAAGGTGATGACGCCATGTGACATGACGTGCCGCAGCACGGCTAGAAAGTCGTGTTCTTTGCTGATTGGTTCCATGGGGTACTGCTCCCATTTGGTGATGATTGCCAGCAGGAAAAATCTTCCGGTAACAGGTACTTGGCTAAACGCTCCAACATGCGGCGCATGATGGCCAGTTCATGGTTTTTGTCGTAGAACGCGTAGGCACCCGCTTTTGTGAAGTACTTCCAATGTGTCGGATCAGCGCAATTGCTGACCACGATGACTTTTGTCAGCGGATACTCGGCTGCGACCACACGCAATACTTCCATGCCCTGACCGTCGCCGAGGTTGACGTCCAGCAAGACAACATCTGGCGGTTCACGCCGAATGGCGACGATGGCGGCCGTTGCGCGGTGGAACACCCCGGCAAGTGACAGGCCAGCGATCCTTGGCGACACCGTGCGCCTCAGTGCTGGCACGGCGTTCGAATCCTCAACGACAAACAGACGCAAAGGGCCTGAATATCTGGCTGGCATCAGTGCAGTCAATGGTTCTGTGCTGGTGACCTGCATGATTTCACCTCTCTTTTTTGACATAGCTGTACAAGACGCTGACGAAGACAACTCCACTCAGCGGACCAAATCTTGCGCAGGGGGAAATATGCTCGAGTAGAACGAAACCGACTATCGACGTTAGCGGGACATCTTTGTGGAGATATCGGCCAAGAGCTTGTAGTGATTCCACTACAAGCAGGCTGGAACGGGTGACGGGGCGCTCTAACTCAACAGGCCGTTTTCGAGCGCATAGCGGGCCAGTTTCGCGTTGCTGTCCATCCCGGTTTTTTCCAGGATGCGTGCCCGGTACGTCGTGACGGTACTCGGGCTCAAGTGCAATATCTGCGCGATGCGGACAATTCGCTCGCCTGAAGCGAGGAGCTTCAGGACTTCAAGTTCCCGGTCGGATAGCGCTTCGTGGGGTGCCTCGTCGCCTCTGCCGATAGCGTTGACCAGTTTTTCTGCCAGCTCTGGACTGACGTGCTTGCCGCCTGAGGCCACCTTGCGAACTGCCGTAACCAGGGTGGCTGCGGAAATATCCTTGGTGAGGTATCCCGCTGCGCCGTGCTTGATTGCGCGTAACGCATAGGCCTCGACCGAATGCATGCTCAACATCAGAATCGCGAGCTTGGGCTTCTCTGCACGCATGAGCTTGAGGAGTTGGAGGCCGGTTTTATCGGGCAGCTGAATATCTACCAGCGCCACGTCGAAATCCTGCTCCCGGACCAGGCGCATGGCGTCTTGTGCCGTCTCTGCTTCGCCCGTTACGTCGATCTCGCCGGCAGTCTCCAGCATGCGTCGCACGCCGTTACGCACGATGCTGTGATCGTCCACCAGCAAGACTCTGATTTTTTGGTCAGTCATCTGTATTTTCCATTCGGCAGTGGCCAGCAAGCCATGGAATCAGCTGCAGAGTTTGACGTTAGCAGGCACAGAGCACACTTGCACTTTTGCCTCAGGCATTGGTGCTCGCTTCTCCGCACAGCGGGTGCAGGCGGTTGGAATGGCCTGTTCCCGGCCAATTTCCCCAGGCTGCGGGGCATTGCGCCAACCTTGCTAATATTTCGTAAGCCAACGCTCAGTTCTCAGCATGGTCAATACTGCAATGCCGGCTCCTGCATGACGCCTTGCGCGTGGCATCCATTTTGACTGGACATAGACATGGCCACAGTAACGACACCAATCGAAGTACTCGACATGAAGACGTTGCTGACAGCGCTGAAGGCGTTGCGCAATGGTGACTTCACCAAGCGTATGCCGGATGACTGGACCGGCATGCCGGGCAAGATCGCCGACACGCTCAACGAGATCATCGACATGGCCGCCGACACCGCCACCGAATTCGAACGCGTGGCGCGACTGATCGGCAAGCAGGGCAAGGTCGATGAGCGTATTCAATTGCCGATGATGAAAGGCTCTTGGCAAAAGATCGTCAACTCGAGCAATGCGCTCACCAGCGACCTCATCAGCCCGATGAACGAGATGATTCGCGTTATCGATTCGGTTGCCGAGGGTAATCTGAGTCAGCGGGTACCACCGGTACTCAACGGCCTGAAACTGCGGGGCCAGTTCCTCAAATCCGCCGGGATCGTGAACACCATGGTGACTCGACTGGGCTCCTTCGCTTCGGAGGTGACCCGCGTGGCGCGTGAAGTCGGCACTGAAGGGATTCTCGGTGGGCAGGCCAAAGTCAAAGGGGTGTCCGGCACCTGGAAAGATCTGACCGACTCCGTCAACGACATGGCCGCCAACCTGACCACTCAGATGCGCAACATCGCTTACGTGACGACCGCTGTGGCCAAAGGCGATCTGGGCAAGACGATTACCGTCGAAGCCAAGGGCGAGATTCTCGAACTGAAAAACACCATCAACACGATGGTCGACCAGCTCTCGAGCTTCGCCTCGGAGGTGACCCGCGTGGCGCTGGAAGTCGGTACCGAAGGCAAGTTGGGCGGTCAGGCGGAAGTGCGCGGCGTATCAGGCACCTGGCGCGACCTGACCGAATCGGTCAACGGCATGGCGGCCAACCTGACCACCCAGGTGCGCAACCTCGCACAGGTGACGACCGCGGTGGCGCGCGGCGACCTCGGCAAGAAAATTACCGTTGAAGCCAAGGGCGAGATTCTCGAACTGAAAAACACTATCAACACAATGGTCGACCAGCTCTCCAGCTTCGCCTCGGAGGTGACACGCGTCGCGCTGGAAGTCGGTACCGAAGGCAAACTGGGCGGACAGGCCAAAGTGACCGGCGTGTCCGGTACCTGGAAGGACTTGACCAACTCGGTCAACGGCATGGCGGCCAACCTGACCACCCAGGTGCGCAACATCGCCGACGTGACGACGGCGGTGGCCAACGGCGACCTGTCGCGCAAGATCACAGCCGAAGCGCAAGGTGAAATTCTCCAACTCAAGGAAACCATCAACACCATGGTGGACCAGCTCTCGACCTTTGCCGACGAAGTGACGCGCATGGCACGCGAAGTGGGAACTGACGGAAAACTTGGTGGTCAGGCCAAGGTGACGGGTGTCGGTGGGACCTGGAAAGATTTGACCGACTCGGTCAACAGCATGGCGGCCAACCTGACCAATCAGGTGCGCAACATCGCCGACGTGACGACAGCAGTCGCCAAAGGTGACCTGGGGCGCAAGATTACCGTGGAAGCCAAGGGTGAAATCATGGAGCTGAAAAACACCATCAACACCATGGTGGACCAGCTCAACAGCTTTGCCGCCGAAGTGACGCGGGTGGCGCGCGAAGTCGGCACCGAGGGAAAGCTCGGGGGACAGGCGCAGGTGCAAGGCGTGTCCGGCACCTGGAAGGATTTGACCGAAAACGTGAACTTCATGGCAGCCAACCTGACCAGCCAGGTGCGAGGCATCGCGAAAGTGGTGACCGCTGTAGCCAACGGCGACATGAAGAAGAAACTGACACTGGAGGCCAAGGGCGAGATCGCCAAACTGGCCGACACCATCAACGGTATGACCGATACGCTGGCGCTGTTCTCCGATCAGGTGACCTCAGTGGCGCGTGAAGTGGGCGTCGAGGGCAAGCTGGGTGGCCAGGCCAACGTGCCGGGTGCTGCCGGCACCTGGCGCGATCTGACCGACAACGTGAACGGTCTGGCGGCCAACCTGACCAATCAGGTGCGCGCAATTGCCGATGTGGCGACTGCCGTGACCAAGGGCGATCTGACGCGTTACGTGGAGGTGGAAGCAAAGGGTGAAGTGGCGGAATTGAAGGACAACGTCAACGAAATGATCCGCAACCTGCGGGAAACCACGCGGCAAAACGCGGAACAGGATTGGCTCAAGAGCAATCTCGCGAAGTTTAACCGCCTGCTGCAGGGCCAGCGCGATCTGGCGGCAGTCTCCAAGATGGTGCTGTCTGAACTGGCTCCGCTGATCAACGCCCAGCACGGTGTGTTCTACATGATGAACGAGAGCCCGCCCGATCCTGCGAAACTCAAACTGATGTCCGCTTATGCGTACAAGGGCAACATCAATGTGAACGATGAGTGGCGGCTCGGCGAGGGCCTGGTCGGGCAATGCGCCTACGAGAAGCGGCGCATCCTGCTGACCGATGTACCCGCAGATTACGTCGCGATTTCATCGGGACTGGGTGCGGCCGCCCCGCTCAATATCATCGTGTTGCCGATCCTGTTCGAGAACAAGGTCAAGGCCGTCGTGGAAATGGCTTCGTTCACGCGCTACAGCATCATTCATCAAACCTTCCTCGATCAACTGGCTGAATCGATTGGTATCGTGCTCAACACGATCGAAGCCAATATGCGTACCGAAGAACTGCTCAAGCAGTCGCAATCGCTGGCGCAGGAGCTGCAAAGGCAACAGGAAGAATTGAGACAGACCAACGAGGAACTGGAGGACAAGGCCGGACTGCTGGAGGAGCAGAAAGCCGAAGTGGAGCGCAAGAACCGCGAAGTCGAAATCACCAAGCTGTCGCTGGAGGAGAAGGCGGAGCAACTGATGCTGACCTCCAAGTACAAGTCCGAATTCCTTTCCAGTATGTCCCATGAGCTCAGAACGCCATTGAACAGCTTGCTGATCCTGGCCCGGCAGCTCAGCGACAACGCGGAGCACAATCTCACGCCCAGGCAGGTCGAATATGCCAAGACCATCCGTAGCGCGGGCAAAGACCTGCTGGAGCTGATCGACGAGATTCTCTATCTGTCCAAGATCGAGTCGGGTACGGTCACACTGGATCTGAATGAAGCGCTGTTCGCCGATCTGCACCACCAGATCGAACGCACCTTCCGGCCGGTCGCCGAAAGCCGGGGCCTGGACTTCACGATTGAACTGGCCCCTACCCTGCCCCCCTGCATCCGGACCGATGAAAAGCGCCTGCTACAGGTGGTCAAGAACCTGCTGTCCAACGCTTTCAAGTTCACTGAACAAGGCAGTGTCAAGCTCAGCATCGAACCCGCTGTGTCCGGGTGGAGCGTGGATCACAGCGAACTCAATAGCGCCGATGCGGTGGTTGCCTTCGTGGTCACCGACACCGGCATTGGCGTATCTGCCGACAAGCAGAAGCTCATCTTCGAAGCGTTCCAGCAGGCAGATACCGGAACCTCACGAAAATACGGCGGCACCGGCCTCGGTCTGTCGATCAGCCGCGAGCTCGCACACCGGCTGGGCGGTGAGCTGCGGCTGATCCCCGGTGAGATCGGCAAGGGCAGTACTTTCGCGCTGTACGTGCCCTTGCGTACACAGGATGCCCAGCATCAGACGCTGGACGAATCAGCGACAGAGGCAGTACCTGGCCAAGTCAGGCGCGACCCTGTGTCAGACCCGTCTGTACAGATACCGGACGACCGCGAGTCTGTCCAACCCGGGGACCAGGTGCTGCTGATGCTCGAGGGCGACACCCGATTCGCCAGCATTCTGCTCGAGGCCGCGCACCACGAGGGGTTCAGGGCTATCGTCACGACCCGTGGCGCGGATGCACTGGAGCTTGTCGAACGCTTCAAACCCGCCGCGATCACTCTGGACCCGGGCCTGACCGACATCGATGGTTGGTCGCTACTCGAGCAGTTCAAGCGCAATTTCGCCACGCGTCACATCCCGGTCCAGATCATCTCGATCGCTGACGATCACACACGCGGGCTGCGCTATGGCGCTTTCGACTATCTGCTCAAACCGGTCACAGCCGACGAGATTCAAAATGCGCTGGTGGGCATCGTGGCATTCGCTCGGCGCAAGACCAGGAATCTGYTGCTCATCGACGGCGACGAAGGGAGCCGCGCCCGTATCCTCGATCTACTCGGCAATACCGATGTGAAGATCGCAACGACCGGCAGCGGCGCGCAAGCCTTGAACAAACTGGCAACGAAACGCTACGACTGCATGGCAATCAATCTCAAATTGCCCGACGTATCCGGCATCGGGTTTCTCGAGGCGTTGCAGGAAGACCACGCCATGCGTGAATTGCCGATCGTCGTCTATGGTGTAGAGACACTGACCAAGCCGGAACGCGAGCGTTTCAGGACACTGCTCGGCAAGGGCGTCATCAAGGCAGTTCAATCGCCCGAGCGCATACTCGACGAAACCGCGCTGTTTCTACACCGCGTCGTAGCCAGTCTGTCGCCGACCCAGCGCAAGATGCTGGAAAAACTCTATCAGGGATCAGACAGTCTCGAGGGTAAAAAGGCCCTGGTGGTCGACGATGACGTGCGCAATATTTTTGCCCTGACCAGCGTGCTCGAGTGCAACAAAATGCTGGTGGCCACGGCCGAAAACGGCCGAACCGCCATAGAACTGCTGCAGCAGCAGCCCGATACCGACATCGTGTTGATGGACATCATGATGCCCGAGATGGATGGCTTTGAAACCATGCGCCAGATCCGTACATTCAAAAGGTTTGAAACCCTGCCCATTATTGCGCTGACGGCAAAGGCGATGATGGGTGACCGTGAAAAGTGCCTCGAGGCAGGAGCATCGGACTATGTCAGCAAGCCGGTGGATACCGACCAGCTGCTGTCACTGATGCGCAAATGGCTCTATCGATGACGCTGTACCGCGCTCATTGCGGCCAGCGCAAACCGAAGTGGCAAAAATGAAGTGGCATAAATATGCAGGAACCCCCGGCATTCAAAGAGAGAGCCCAGGTGCGGCAAGCGCTCCCGCCTGATGGCGTACCAGCATCCGTGTTGCTGGTGGATGACAATCCCGGCAAGCTTACGGCGCTCGCCGCGGTGATTGCCGACATGGGCCTCGATGTTGCCACGGCGACCTCCGGGCGCGAGGCGCTGCGCCTGCTATTGCAGCGCGACTTCGCCGTCATTCTGCTCGACGTGAAAATGCCCGTGATGGACGGTTTTGAAACCGCGGCACTCATTCACGGCCGCCCGAAATCGGCCCACACGCCCATTATCTTCGTCACGGCGGAGGCCGATACGGATTCCGAGCGTTTCCGCGGTTATACGTCCGGCGCAGTGGATTACATCTTCTCGCCGATTGTGGCCGAAGTTCTTCGCGCCAAGATCCTGGTGTTTGTCGACCTGTACTACTTGCAGCGCAAACTGACGATGCAGGCCGAAGAACTGCTGCAATCGAAGCTGCAGCTGCGTGAACTGGCCGCCTATCAGGAGCGCATCAAGGAAGAAGAGCGAAAGCGCATCGCACGCGACATCCATGACGAGCTGGGGCAAAGTCTGCTGGCATTGCGAATTGACGTCTCCATGTTGCAGGCGCGCACCAGTACCCGGCACCCCAAGCTCAACGAAAAGGTCAGCGACGCCCTGAATCACCTCGATTCAGCCATCCGCAGTGTCCGCAGCATCATCAATGATCTTCGACCGCCCGTACTCGATCTGGGACTACAGGCAGCGATCGAGTGGCAACTTGAAGAGTTCCGGCAGCGCAGCGTGATCGATTGCACGATGTCGGTGAAAGACGAGAGTTTGCGTTGCGATCTGAATGAAAAATCCGCCACGACTCTGTTTCGCATCGTGCAGGAATCGCTATCGAATATTGCCCGGCACGCGCAAGCGACACAGGTGCATATCGAACTCTACCGGGAGGGCCGCCGACTTTACCTGCTGATCAAAGACAATGGTGTCGGCATGACGGATCGCAAAAAATCGAACTCGTTCGGGTTGGTGGGGATGAAGGAACGCATCAGCATGCTCGGCGGCGAATTCACGATCGACAGCGCACCGGACAAAGGAACGAGATTGACGATATCGCTGCCACTCGACTGACGTGGCCATTTCTCTTGGCCCAGACAYTGCGCACAATCGCACCCGTTATTGGGGGATATTCCCCGTCATCGGGGGTATTCATCCTGGCTGCTCCTACCTGCCTGAAGCCAGCAGACAAGGGGTATGCGGCGTAGAGCCATTAGTCACCTTCTTTCACTTTTGGCGGAAAATTTGCATCATCCTTATCCCGGTTCGAAATCAAACATTTCGCCAGCCGGGCCAGGAGCAGTGGCTCAATACCCATGTATTGCCGCGCGCTCCGAGGAATCGTCAGAGGTGTTTGCGATGAAACTGGATGCCGGAAGGCTGAATCCTAGTCCATTGTCCAAAACCAGGCTGGCGTTAAGTATCTCTGCTGCCGTGATCGTGTTTGGGCTGGGCTTGTCCCAGACCCGGGCAGCCCCCCTCGACAACACCGATCCACCGCCTCCTACCGACCCATCGGCGTTCACCAACCCGCCCGCCGACCCCAATGCCGCATTGCGGGACTTGCTCAAGCTGCCTCCCGCAAACGTGGGCGCCTTCGACTTGCCCAATGGAGTGGTCGGTAACCGCCAGACCCCCTTGGTCGACAATGTGCTGCCACCCGATCTGCAACCCAGCTTCAACATCCCCACTAACGGTAATGCCAGCCCGGTGTTCGGGGCTCAACCGTTCACCCAGAAGCTTGAACTGTTCGAGGAATTCGGCTCGAACAAACTGGATGCGACCGACCCGCCATCCCCGGTTCCATTTCCGGTTCCGACGCTGGGCCCCGCACCGGCGCAAGATCCATTGAACGTGGCACGTAGCGGCCCGTCTCCGGATGCGCTGGACGCCTTTCTCAGGCAGCCGGCATTGACGCCCTTCCCGACAGAGTTCTCCAATGTCCTGGACCGCAACCCCTGGAAGGCGCAGATCGAGCTTTTCCTCAATCGCCGAGTCGACTCGCCCGCAGAAGGCCGGCCACCGGGCAAAGGCTGGTCGCACCAGCGTTTCAATGAGTTTTTCCCGCGCGATGCCTTCAAGACTGTGCAAGCCGGCGCGCACGTCAACAGCGGCTTGCGTGATCGGATGCAACGGCATAACTACGCTGTGGGGGAATTTGCGCCCGGCGGGCTCTATCACAACACCAACGGCAACCCGGCCAACGAGGGCACCACCAAGGGCATTCAAGTGCAGTTCCACCCCAACTTGCCTGTCCTGGTCCATATTGCGTTGTGGACATTCGACGGCACCTTTG